>JALRIL010000165.1 GCA_023255445.1 Limnohabitans sp.
GCTCGAACCCGACTACCTGGCCTACATGCTGACCTATGACAGCGTGCACGGCCGCTTCAAAGGCGAGGTGACCGTGAAAGATGGCCACCTGGTGGTCAACGGCAAGACCATTCGTCTGACCGCCGAAAAAGACCCCGCCAACCTGAAATGGAACGAGGTCGGCGCCGACGTCGTGATCGAGTCCACCGGCATTTTCCTGACCAAGGAAGGCGCGCAAAAGCACATCGATGCAGGTGCCAAAAAAGTCATCATGAGCGCCCCGTCCAAAGACGACACACCCATGTTTGTGTATGGCGTCAACCATGCAACCTACGCAGGCGAGGCCATCATCTCCAACGCGTCCTGCACCACCAACTGTCTGGCACCGCTGGCCAAGGTGCTCAACGACAAATGGGGCATCAAGCGCGGCCTGATGACCACGGTGCATGCCGCCACGGCGACACAAAAAACCGTGGACGGCCCGAGCAACAAGGACTGGCGCGGTGGGCGCGGGATTCTGGAAAACATCATCCCCAGCAGCACCGGCGCAGCCAAGGCGGTGGGCGTGGTGATCCCTGCCGTCAAAGGCAAGCTCACCGGTATGGCTTTCCGGGTGCCCACGTCTGACGTGTCGGTGGTGGACCTGACCGCCGAGCTCGACACGCCCGCCACCTATGCCGAGATTTGCGCCGAAATGAAGGCACAAAGCGAGGGCGCACTCAAGGGCGTGCTGGGCTACACCACCGACAAGGTGGTCTCGACCGACTTCCGTGGTGAGGTCTGTACCAGCGTGTTTGACGCCGAAGCCGGCATCGCGCTGGACAGCACTTTCGTCAAGCTGGTGGCCTGGTACGACAACGAGTGGGGCTACTCCAACAAGTGCCTGGAAATGGCACGCGTGGTGGGCCGCTGAGCTTCGGTACCAGCCACCGATGACATCCAAGGGCGCTTGCAAGCGCCCTTTTTTCTTGCGTCAAGCAAGGGCAAATCCCATCAAAAAGCACGATCGTGCGATGCTATGCTCCAAGGGTGTTTGCACCCCCGCGTGCACTGTTCGGGGCGCCCGCCGCCTCTCATCATCTTTCAGGAGTCATCCATGTTCAAGAAATCCCTGTTGCTGGGCGCTGCGCTCGCGGTGGCCAGTTTCTGTGTATCGGCCAAGGAGTGGAAAGAGGTTCGCGTCGCCATCGACCCGACCTATAAACCGTTCACTTTCAAGACAGCCGATGGCAAGCCCACAGGGTTTGATGTGAAGATTGCCCAGGCCCTGTGCGACAAAATCAAAGCCAAATGCGTCTTCGTCGAGCAACAGTGGGATGCCATGATTCCCGGCCTGATGGCACGCAAGTACGACACCATCATCTCCTCCATGTCCATCACCGAAGAGCGCCTGCGCCAGGTAGACTTCACCAGCAAGTACTACAACACGCCATCCAAGATCGTGGTGCGTAAGGACATCAAATCCGATGGCTCTGCCGCCAGCCTCAAAGGGAAGAATATTGGCGTGCTCAAAGGCTCCACCCAAGAAAAATATGCCAAGGGCGAATTGGCCAATCATGGCGTGAATGTGATTGGTTATGACGCTCAGGACCAGGTGTACCTGGACATCAAGGCCGGCCGCCTGGATGGGACGGTTGCTGACGTGGTGGAAGTCGAAGGCGGCTTCCTGGGCACGCCTGATGGCAAAAACTACGGCTACGTAGGCCAGCCCTTGCGCATGAAGAAATACTTCGGTGAAGGCATCGGTGTGGCCATGCGCAAAGGCGACAAAGACCTCAAGAAGGCTCTGGACAAAGCGATTGCGGACATCCGTGCTGATGGCACCTGGAAAAAAATCGCTGATGAGTTCGTCCCCGGCGTCGATCTGTGGGGTGAGTAAACGCAGGCACAGCCGGGCATGACGCCTTACATCCTGAGCATCCTGCACGGCTCATGGCTGGTCGTGCAGGTGGGGCTCGCTTCATTGCTGGTGGCCATGGCGCTGGGCCTGCTCGGCGCTTTAGGCAAGCTCTCCAGCCACCGGCCTGCGCGCTGGCTGGCCACCACCTATTCCACCTTGATTCGCGGTATCCCCGATCTGGTGCTGATGTTGCTCCTGTTCTACGGAGGACAAATCGGGCTCAATGCCTTGCTGGAGCGACTGGGTGAATTCGACTATGTCGAGATTGACCCCTTTGCGGCAGGCGTGCTCACCATCGGTTTCATCTACGGCGCCTACATGACCGAAACGTTTCGTGGGGCCATCCTGGCCATCGCACGTGGCCAGATGGAGGCGGGCATGGCGTTTGGCATGTCGCGTTGGCAGGTGTTGCGTCGCATCACCTTGCCTCAGATGGTGCGACTGGCTTTGCCCGGGCTGACCAACAACTGGCTGGTGTTGATGAAGTCCACCGCACTGGTTTCCTTGCTGGGCTTGCAGGACATGACCTATCTGGCCAAGCAGGCCGGTGCGGCGGCGCGTGGCGAGATCCCGAATGCACCGTTGCTGTTTCTAGCCTTTGCAGGCTTGATGTATCTGGTCTTCACGTCCGTGTCCATGGTGTTTCTGGGCTGGCTGGAGCGTCGCTACAGCCTGGATCAGCGCAAGGTCTGATGTGATGGAATTTGACGTCATTGCACGCCCCGAGAACCTGCGCCTGTTTTGGGACGGTACGGTGCAATCGCTGGCCTTGCTGCTGGTGTCCTTGCTGGCCGGTGGCGTGCTGTCGGTGCCCCTGGCCTTGGCCCGTGTGTCCAGAACGGCCTGGTTGCGCGGGCCGGTCTGGGCCTTCACTTATGTGATGCGGGGCACGCCCTTGCTGATCCAGCTGTACCTGATTTACTACGGCCTGGCCCAAACCGAGTTCATCCAGTCCCGCTGGGACGATTCCTGGCTCTGGCAAGGGTTCAAGAATTCGTTTTTTTGCGCCGCCCTGGCCTTTGCCCTCAACACCTGCGCCTACACCACCGAGCTGCTGGCGGGCGCCATTCGTGAGCTCCCCAAGGGCGAGCTCGAAGCAGCTCAGGCCTGCGGTTTGAGCCCCTGGGCCCGCTTGCGGCGCATCGTACTGCCTGCGGCCTTGCGACGCAGTTTGCCGGGCTACTCCAACGAGGTCATCATGATGCTGCACAGCACCTCTTTGGCCAGTGCGGTGCCCGCCTTGCTCGACATCACGGGTGCGGCCCGGTCGATTTATGCCGAGTTTTATCTGCCCTTTGAAGCCTTCATCACAGCGGGTCTGATCTACGCCAGCCTCACTGCCGTGCTGGTGGGCCTGTTTCGTCTGGCCGAGCAGCGTTGGCTGGCCTATTTGCGTCCGCGCTCAACACACTGAAGCATTTCGCCGCCATGAGTCTCAAGCTTGACGTTCAAGACATTCACAAACGCTTTGGGCAGCATGAAGTGCTCAAAGGCGTGTCCCTGCAAGCGCATGCGGGCGATGTGATCAGCCTGATCGGCTCCAGCGGTTCGGGCAAAAGCACCTTCCTGCGCTGCATCAATCTGCTCGAACAGCCCCAGCAAGGCCACATCAGTGTGGACGGTGAAACCTTGCAGCTCAAAGCCGATGCCCAAGGACTGCTGCAGGCCAGCGACCCCCGTCAGCTGCAACGCCTGCGCGCCAAGCTGGCCATGGTTTTTCAGCACTTCAACCTCTGGAGCCACATGACGGTGCTGGAAAACGTCATGGAGGCGCCTGTCCAGGTGTTGGGCCAACGCAAAAACGAAGCGCGTGCGCGGGCCGAACACTATCTGGCCCGTGTGGGCCTGAGCGCGCAGACGTTTGGCCACTACCCGATGCATTTGTCAGGCGGCATGCAGCAGCGCGTGGCCATTGCCCGCGCTTTGGCCATGGAGCCGGAAGTCATGCTGTTTGACGAACCCACCTCGGCGCTAGACCCCGAGCTGGTGGGTGAAGTGTTGCGCGTGATGCGCTCTTTGGCCGAAGAAGGCAGAACCATGGTGGTGGTCACCCACGAAATGGGGTTTGCGCGCGAGGTGTCCAACCACGTGATGTTCCTGCACCAGGGCAGGGTGGAAGAAGAGGGCCAGCCTGGCGTCATCCTGCACACGCCCCGCAGCGAACGCCTGCAACAATTTCTGGCGGGTAGCCTCAAATAAGGTTCAGCGCCAACGTGGTGCTGTTCTTGACCTCTTCCATCACCGCATAGGTGCGCGTCTCGCGCACGCCCGGCAGCTGCCACAGCACATCGCCCGCAAAGGCGCGGTAGCTGTTCATGTCGGCGGTGCGGGTCTTGAGCAGGTAGTCAAACCCGCCGGCCACCATATGGCACTCCATGATTTCCGGGCGCACTTGCACGGCCGCCTTGAATTGCTCGAACACATTGTTGACCGTGCGGTCGAGCAAGACCTCCACAAACACCAGCATGCCTGCGCCCAGTTTCAGTGGATCGAGCCGAGCCTCATAACCCAGGATGTAGCCCTCCTGCGTCAATCGCTGCACCCTTGCCAGCACGGCCGTGGGCGATAGCGCCACACGTTCGGCCAGCTTGAGATTGCTGATGCGACCGTCTCGCTGCAACACATCCAGGATGCGGCGGTCGATGCGGTCGATGCCTTGGGGTTCGGTGTTCATGCCAACTATTATTCATCGTAAACGCCTATTTTTAGAGAAATATTCATCCAAATATCTGGATCATGGAGATTCATCAGGCCTACAGACCTTTTGGAGAAAACCATGAATGCCGCCACCCCCACCCAGTTGCTCAGCCCTGCGCCCCATCCATGGCCCCTGGGCGTTCGCTTTGAGGCTGGCGGTCCATCAGCTCGAAACCAGCCACGCAGCACCCTGCGTGAAGCCATCGCCCGCGCCACACGCTTGCCCGAAGCGCAAGCCTTGGCTCCCCTGCTGGCCCAGGCCCGCAGCAGTGACGCTTCTGCAGCCCGAACCGATGCACTTGCACGCCAGCTGGTCACTGGCCTGCGCGAGGGACCGGCCCTGGGCGGCCGCGCCGGGCGGGTGCAAAGCCTGATGCAGGCATACGCCTTGTCCAGCGAAGAAGGCGTAGCCCTGATGTGTCTGGCCGAGGCGCTGCTGCGCATTCCTGATGCAGCCACCCGCGACGCACTGATCCGCGACAAAATTGGCGCTGGCGACTGGCAGCAGCATGTGGGGCAAAGTACTTCGCTGTTCGTCAACGCAGCGTCCTGGGGCCTGCTGTTGACCGGCAAGCTGGTGGCCACCCACAGCGAGGGCCAGATGCTGGGTGCGCTCACGCGCCTGGTGGCCAAGGGCAGCGAGCCGCTGATCCGTCAGGGCGTGCAGCTGGCCATGCAAATGCTCGGTGAACAGTTTGTCACTGGCGAAACGATTGACGAGGCGCTGAACCGCGCCCGTGAGATGGAGGCCAAAGGCTTTCGCTACTCCTACGACATGCTGGGCGAAGCCGCACTGACCGAGCAGGATGCGCAGCGCTACCTGGCGTCATACGAAAACGCCATCCACGCCATCGGGCGCGCAGCTCAAGGGCAGGGCGTTTACAACGGCCCGGGCATCTCGATCAAGCTCTCGGCCCTGCACCCGCGCTACAGCCGTGCCCAGCACCAGCGTGTGATGACCGAGTTGCTGCCACGCGTGCTGCAGCTGGCCGAACTGGCCCGCCATTACGACATCGGCCTGAACATTGACGCCGAAGAAGCCGACCGGCTGGACCTGTCGCTCGACCTGCTCGAAGCGCTGTGCGCAGCCCCTAGCCTGGCGGGCTGGAACGGCATCGGTTTCGTCATTCAGGCCTACGGCAAGCGCTGCCCCTTCGTCATCGATTTCCTGGTTGATCTGGCGCGACGCACCCAGCACCGGCTGATGGTGCGCCTGGTCAAAGGCGCCTACTGGGACAGCGAGATCAAGCGCGCCCAGCTCGACGGCCAGAGCGACTACCCGGTCTACACCCGCAAACACCACACCGATGTGGCGTATCTGGCCTGCGCGCGCAAGCTGCTGGCTGCGCCCGACGCGGTGTATCCGCAGTTCGCCACACACAACGCCCACACGCTCGCGGCCATCGTGCAGGCGGGCGAAGACATCGGCGGGTCGTACCAGCCGGGGCAATATGAGTTTCAGTGTCTGCACGGCATGGGCGAGCCTTTGTACCGTCAAGTGGTAGGTTCAGCCGAACTGAACAGACCCTGCCGCATCTACGCCCCCGTGGGCACGCACGAAACCCTGCTGGCCTACCTGGTGCGCCGCCTGCTCGAGAACGGCGCCAACAGCTCTTTCGTCAATCGCATGGCTGACCCATCGGTCTCGCTCGACGAACTCGTGCAGGACCCGGTGCAGCGCATGCTGGCCGAAGCTACGCAGGACGACCGACCTCCCGGCCAGCCGCACCCGCAAATTCCACTGCCGGCCCAGCTCTATGGCGCAGCACGCCTCAACTCCAGCGGGCCCGATCTGGCCCATGAACCCACGCTGCAGGTGCTGGCGCAGCAAATGGCCTCGCACACGACACCGCTCATGGTGGAGCCCCTGTTGGCACAGACTGTGCCCGTCCCTGGCGAGGCACTCACACTGCGCAACCCGGCCGACCACGCGGATGTGATCGGCACCGTACAACACGCCAGCGCTGCCGATGTGCAAGCTGCGTTGCACGCCGCCCACCACGTCGCACCGGCCTGGGCGCAGACCCCGGCCGCACAGCGCGCGGCTGCGCTGGAGCAAGCCGCCGACCTCTTGCAGGCTGATGCGCCGCGTTGCATGGCGCTGCTGGTGCGCGAAGCTGGCAAGACCTGGGCGCACGCTGTAGGCGAGCTGCGCGAGGCGGTGGACTTTCTGCGCTACTACGCGGCGCAGGTGCGGCGCGACTTTGACAACGCCACCCATGTGCCGCTGGGGCCGGTGGTGTGCATCAGTCCATGGAACTTTCCACTGGCCATTTTTGTGGGCCAGGTGGCCGCAGCGCTGGCTGCGGGCAACCCAGTGCTCGCCAAGCCCGCTGAACAAACTCCAGCGATTGCAGCGCTGGCGGTCGAGACGCTGCGACGTGCCGGTGTTCCGCAAGCTGCGGTGCAAATGCTGCCCGGTCGTGGCCGCGAAGTGGGCCAGGCCCTGATTGAAGACGCCCGCGTGCAGGGCGTGATGTTCACCGGCTCCACTGAAACCGCCAAGGTGTTGCAGGCTGCACTGGCGCAGCGCCTGAACGCACATGGCCAGCCGGTGCCACTGATCGCCGAGACCGGTGGACAGAACTGCATGGTGGTCGATTCCTCCGCGCTGCTCGAGCAAGTGGTGCAGGACGCCGTGGCCTCGGCGTTTGAGGCCGCAGGCCAACGTTGCTCGGCGCTGCGTGTGCTGTGCGTGCAGGAGGATGTCGCCGACCGCTTGGTCGAGATGCTTCAAGGCGCAATGGCCGAAATCCGCATGGGCACCCCTGCGCAATTGCATACCGATATGGGGCCAGTCATCGATGCACGCGCACGCGACGGCATCGAGGCGCATGTGGCCCGAATGCAGGCCGCAGGCCGGCGTGTGCACCGCATCCATCATGCACACAGTGAAGGATCCAACGGCACCTTTGTGTCCCCTACGCTGATCGAGATCGAGCGCATGGATGACCTCGAGCGCGAAGTCTTTGGTCCAGTGCTGCATGTGCTGCGCTGGCGCCGTGATGGTCTGGACACGCTGCTCGCGCAGATCAACGCCACAGGCTACGCACTCACCTTGGGTGTGCATTCCCGCATCGACGAAACCATCGCGCGGGTGGTCGACAACACCCACGCTGGCAACATTTACATCAACCGCAACATGGTGGGCGCCGTGGTGGGCGTGCAGCCTTTTGGTGGTGAAGGTCTGTCGGGCACCGGTCCCAAGGCGGGAGGCCCCCTGTATCTGCTGCGCCTGCTGTCGCGCTGCCCGGATAACGCCGCGCTGCGCAGCGTGCAAGCCTGTGGCGCAGCCGCCTTGCCGCGGATCAGCGCACCGCTGCAGGCCCTGCACGACTGGGCCGTGGCGCAAGACCGGCTGCCACTGGCCCACCAGTGCGCACACCTGGCCGCCTGCAACCCGGCTGGGCTCGAAGCGCTTCTGCCCGGCCCCACAGGCGAGCGCAATGTGTACCGCGTGCAGGCGCGCCAACAGGTGCTGTGTCAGGTGGGCGCGCATGCCGGGGCCGCAGACGATCTGCTCAGCCAGATCGCTGCAATACTTGCCGTGGGCGGTCATGCCGTGTTGCACGAGCGTTTTGCATCCTTGCACGCGCAGCTGCCGGCCACCGTACAAGCCTCGGTGGTGCTGCTCGCAGCACAGGACGTGCGACGGGCCGAAGCCGCCCTGATCCACGCTGAAGCCAGCGAGGTGCTGGCCCTGACGCAACAACTGGCCAGGCAAGGGGGCCCGATCATCGGACTCACCGCCCTGCCGCCAGGCCGCATGGACGTGCCGCTGGCGCGTCTGGTGGCAGAGCGCAGCGTGAGCACGAACACCGCTGCGGCAGGCGGCAACGCCAGCCTGATGACGCTACAGGCGTGATCGGCTCGGCCCTCAGGCCAGGTGCTTGCCCACGATGCCGGCGAGTTCAAACATGGTGATCTGGTCCTTACCGAACACCTCGCGCAGTTTGCCGTCGGCGTTGATGGCGCGTTTGTTGGTCGCGTCCTGCAAGCCGTTGGCCTTGATGTAGTCCCAGATTTTCTTGACCACTTCGGTGCGGGCGTAGGTCCCGTCACCGATGACAGCCGCGAGCGCGGCGCTGGGTTTGAGCGTGCCGACCGCTGCCTTGCGCGGTGCCTTTTCGCCTGCTGCCTTTTTCGAAGCCGGGGCTTTTTTGGCCGCAGGCGCTTTGGCGGTTTTGGCAGCTGTCTTGGTGGCCGCCTTGCCAAACGGCGTCTTCTTGGCCGCCGCCTTGCGCGCCGGGTACTTGCCCTCGCGCTGCTCGAACTCGAAGCCGACCTTGCCCTCCTCGGCATTCCAGGCCAGCATCGCCTTGAAGCTGCGGCGGGTGCGGTTGCTCACGAACTTGTCGAGCAGGTCGGTTTTGCCGGTAGTCAGCAGCTTGGCGAACTGCTCGCGCTCGATCGGCTGCTGCAAGATGATCTGGCCACTCTTGAAGTCGCAGCTGGGGGTCGGCTGTTCGTTGGTGGGCAAGGCCTTGCTGCACACGTAGTTGCTGCCGTGCTCGAACACCGGGCTGCCGCACTTGGGGCAGTTGCCCAGGCTTTGCTGGGCCGAGAAGTCAACGATCTCGCCGGTGTCTTCATCCTTGCCATCGTCGCCAAAGTCGAATTCCAGCTTCCACTGGGCTTCGTCTTCGCCGTAAACCAGCGCCAGCTCGGCCACGAAGGGCCAGCCGGCCTTGGAACGGAAGCCTTCGAGCGGGCCAATCTTCTTGTCGCGCAGGAACTGGTCGGCCTCGGCGATCTCGAACGTGCGGCCGCCGGGTGACTTGGTGAACGAGAAACCGCAGCCGTCGCTGGCGCCATCGGCGCCGCAGCAGGCAAAGCGGCGGTAGTTTTCCTTGACCACGCCGCCGCACTTGGGGCAGGGCGCCGACAAGGTGGCGTAGTCGCCCGGCACGGTGTCGCGGTCGTATTCCTTGGCCTTCTTGACGATGCGCTCGGTCATGGCCGCGATCTCGGCCATGAACTGGCCACGGCTCAATTGGCCGTGCTCCATTTGCGCAAGCTTGTATTCCCATTCGCCGGTCAGTTCGGGTTTGGAGAGTTCTTCCACCTGCAGGCCGCGCAGCAGCGTCATGAGCTGGAAGGCCTTAGCGGTGGGGATCAGCTCGCGGCCTTCGCGCAGCATGTACTTTTCATTGAGCAGGCCTTCGATGATGGCCGCGCGCGTGGCCGGCGTGCCCAGGCCTTTTTCCTGCATAGCTTCGCGCAGCTCATCGTCGTCGACCAGCTTGCCGGCGCCTTCCATGGCGCCCAGCAGCGTGGCTTCGGAGTAGCGGGCGGGCGGACGGGTTTTCAGGCCCTTGGCCTCGGCGCTTTCGGTGCGCACCATCTCGCCCGGCTTCACCGCGACCAGCGTCTTGGCGTTCTCGTCGCCTTCCTTCTCGGCTTCCTTGCCCCAGATGGCCTGCCAGCCGGGGTTGACCAGCACCTTGCCGACGCTCTTGAAGTGGTGGCTCGCGCCTTGGTGGCTCACCTGGCTGATGCGGGTGGTCACCATGAACTGCGCGCTCGGGAAGAACACCGACATGAAGCGTTTGACCACCAGGTCGTAGAGCTTGAATTCGGCCTCGCTCAGGCCGCTGGGCGCCTGCAACGTGGGGATGATGGCGAAGTGGTCCGACACCTTGGCGTTGTCGAACACGCGTGGGATCTTGCGGATGTAGTTGTTGTTGAGCGCGACCAAGGCGTGCGGCTGCAGGTGCGCAAAACCTTTGTCGGCCAGCATCTCGAAGGTCTGCTTGACCACCGGCACATAGTCTTCGGGCAAATGGCGCGAGTCGGTTCGCGGGTAGGTCAGGGCCTTGTGCTTTTCGTACAGGCTTTGCGCCAGCGCCAGCGTGGTCTTGGCCGAAAAGCCGAAGCGGCCGTTGGCCTCGCGCTGCAGGCTGGTCAGGTCGAACAGGCCAGGCGAGGCCTCGGTCTTGGGCGTGGACTCTTCGGTGACGGTGGCCGCCTTGCCGCGCACGGCGTCAGCGATCTCGATGGCGCAGCGCGCGTCCCAGACGCGGTCGGCTTTCTTTTCCTTATCGTCCGCGTCCGCCTTCCAGGCCGGGTCAAACCACTTGCCGCCGTATTCACCCGCTTCGGCCAGAAAGCTGGCGTGCACTTCCCAGTAATCGCGGCTGATGAACTTGCGGATCTGCTCTTCGCGCTCGACCACCACTGCCAGCGTGGGCGTCTGCACGCGGCCCACGGTGGTCAAAAAGAAACCACCGTCGCGCGAGTTGAACGCCGTCATGGCGCGGGTGCCGTTGATGCCCACCAGCCAGTCGGCCTCGGAGCGGCTGCGCGCCGCATCGGCCAGGCCTTGCATTTGCTGCTCGCTGCGCAGGTTGTCAAAACCGTCGCGAATGGCTTGCGGCGTCATCGACTGCAGCCACAGGCGCTTGACCGGTTTGCCCAGGGGCTTGCTGCCACCCGCGTACTGCTCGATCAGGCGGAAGATCAGTTCGCCCTCTCGGCCCGCGTCACAGGCATTCACCAGCGCCGTCACGTCCTTGCGCTTGGCCTGCTTGACCACCGCGCTCAGGCGGCTCTTGGTCTTGTCCACCGGCTTGAGGTCAAAGTGCGGCGGGATGACGGGCAGGTTGGCAAAGCTCCATTTGCCGCGCTTGACGTCGTACTGCTCGGGCGCCTGGATCTCGACCAGGTGACCCACT
>JALRIL010000191.1 GCA_023255445.1 Limnohabitans sp.
AGTCGCTCAAACCGACAAACTGCGTGCCCTTGTCAATGGCTTTGGCGATGGCCTTGTAGGGCAAGCCCGGCAAGATGCGCGTGAGGCCGTAGCCGCCACGGGAAATAAGCGCCACGTCTGCGCCGCTGGCAGCAGCGCGGCCAATCGCCGTGATGCGCATGGCATCGTCCCCCGCAAAGCGCATCTGGCTGGACAGGGCTGCCTCGTCCACCTCCACCTCGTGGCCCATGGCCTGCAGGCGTTTGATGCCCCGCCGAAAAGCCGCCTTGTCGCGCACAGCGCTTGACGGGGAAAAAACATAAATGTGTGCCATGAAACAATGACTTTCTGTTAACGATTTGCAGGCTCGCGAGCCCAAAGCCGGGTCAATGCACGCGGGCCGGCGCGGTAGCCTTTGTCTGGGTAAGGCGCATCAAGCAACGCAGGGGTGGACCAAGTTTGCGCCATGGCGGGCAGCAAACTGTAGCGTTCAGGTTGCAATGCACGCAGCGACAACAACAACGCCTGGTTGTCGTGAGTCCCCTGCAGTTGCACTTGCGCAAGCGAGAGCTTGTTGCACATCGCGTGCAACACCTGGGCATGAACATCGGGTTGATGGAAAGCTTCTTTTTTGGGCTTGTCGCTGCGGCCAAAACCCAGCAAGTCGGGCACGAGGTGCCGTCCCTTTGAGCTTGCCTGCAAGGCGCTGTGCCAGCCTTGAGACCAGCCTTGAGGGCCGTGTATCCAAACCGTGGCTCGTGACTCATCGCTTGGGCCCGTATCCAGCGCACACAGGCGCAGGCCTTGGGTGTCCACGCCTGAAACGTGCAGGTCTGTCCACTCCAGCCATTGCCCCGGCATGGGCGCTAGCGCAGCAAATGCCGAATCTGGCGTGCGCAAGGCGTCCTCGCGCAACGGGTTCGTATTGATCCGCCGGGGCTTGAAAAAAGCCTTGAGTACCTCGCCGCAAGCTTCGGCCAGCACCCCGCCCTGCACCTGGGTCTGGTGGTTGAGCGCACTTTGGGCAAACAAATTGACCACCGAACCCGCGGCGCCGGTGCGGGGGTCGGCCGCGCCATAGACCACCCGGTCCAGCCGGGCGTGCAGCATGGCGCCGCTGCACATGGGGCAAGGCTCCAGCGTCACATACAAGGTGCAGCCCTCCAGCCGGTAATTACCCAGCAGCCTGGCCGCTTCGCGCAGCGCGACCACCTCGGCATGAGCGGTCGGGTCGTGGCCGGCAATCGGGGCGTTGCGGCCCGTGGCCAGCAATTGACCGTCTTTGACGACCACGGCGCCCACGGGTACCTCGCCAGCAGATGCAGCCTGCTGGGCCTGCTCCAGCGCCAGACGCATCCAGTGTTCGTCGCTGAAATGGTTTCCGCTCACACCAACCCCAACTTGCGCATCCAGGCGGCCAGGGCCTGCTCCTGTTCCGAGCCCTCCGCATAAGCCGCATGCATGGCTGCGTGGGCCTCGGGTCGGTGTTGGTTGAGCTTGACGGCGCATTGCAGGTCCACAATGCGCAGCTCGAACGCCACAATGGCGTTCAGCATCTTGAGGGTGTAGTCCTCGGGCAGGCTGCGCCACTGGTCTGCATATGCGGCCTCGTGGTCAGCAATGAGCTGCTTGAGCAAGGCGTCCTTGGCCGCATCGCCCTCCAGCAAACGGGCCTCAACCTTGGCCTGCACCGCCAGGTAACTCCAGGTGGGCACGCGCTGCGGGTCCGCATACACCTTGGGCGACATGTAGGCCTGTGGCCCCATGAAGCTGGCCAAAGCCAACGGGCGCTTTTGCAGATAGCCCCACAGCGGATTGCCCCTGGCGCAATGGCCCAGCAGTACAGCGGGCTGACCGCCCTCCTCCAGCAGCTTGAGCGGCAAGTGCGTCACAAACGGAAAACCACTGTCATCGGTCGTGACCAGGCTGGCCAACGGATGCCCACGCATGAGCGTGGCCGCATGCTCGGGGTGATCGAATTGACGGGGCAAATACATGGCTTGAATGTAGCAAAACAAAGGCACCCGAAGGTGCCTTGTTGATCACTCCCACTCGATGGTGGCTGGCGGCTTGGAGCTCACATCGTAGGTCACGCGGTTGATGCCACGCACCTCGTTGATGATGCGCCCGGACACTTTCTTGAGCAGCGCATACGGCAGTTCGGCCCAGTCGGCGGTCATGAAGTCGCTGGTCTGCACGGCGCGCAGGGCCACCACATAGTCGTAGGTACGGCCGTCGCCCATCACGCCCACGCTTTTCACCGGCAAGAAGACGGTGAAGGCCTGGCTGGTCAGGTCGTACCAGCTCTTGCCACTGTGGCTGTCGATGGTGTTGCGCAGCTCTTCGATGAAGATGGCGTCGGCGCGGCGCAGCAGGTCGGCGTATTCCATTTTCACTTCGCCGAGGATGCGCACGCCCAGGCCCGGGCCCGGGAACGGGTGGCGGTAGACCATGTCGTACGGCAGGCCCAGTTCCAGGCCCAGACGACGGACTTCGTCCTTGAACAGTTCGCGCAGTGGCTCGACCAGTTTCAGGTTCATTTCTTCAGGCAG
>JALRIL010000034.1 GCA_023255445.1 Limnohabitans sp.
TCGGTCGCATAACCAGGGCCGCCTGCGGTGAGCGCCATAACCAGGTCAAAGCTCTTGATCGCCAAGTGCGAAACCACCAGCAAGGTGCTGAAAAACACAGGGCCGAGGCTGGGCAAAATGATGCGCCAGTAAATGCGCGGCAGGCTGGCGCCGTCCACTTGCGCTGCCTTGATGATCGACTCGTCGATCCCGCGCAGACCGGCCAGAAACAAGGCCATCACAAAGCCCGCGCTTTGCCAGACGCCGGCAATCACCACGCAGTAAATGGCGGTTTCGCCACGCACCAACCAGTCAAAGGTAAAGCTTTCAAAGCCCCACTGGTGCATCAGGTGCTCCAGACCGAGGCCAGGGTTGAGAATCCATTTCCAGGCTGTGCCGGTCACGATCATCGACACCGCCATGGGGTAGAGGTACACCGTGCGCAGCACACCCTCGGCGCGCACTTTTTGGTCCAGCAAGATGGCCAGAAGAATGCCGATGGCCATGGCGCCGCCGATGAACAGCACGCCAAAGATGCCCATATTGGTCATGGCCACGCGAAAGCGGTCGCTCTCCAGCAGGGTCATGTACTGCTGCAGACCCACAAACTCGTAATTGGGTAGGATGCGTGAGGCCGACAGAGACAGGTAGCCGTTCCAGACCATCAGGCCATAAATGAACAGCAGCGAGATGATGAAACTGGGGGCCACCACGATGCGGGGCAGCCAGTCCACCGGGGTACGGTGCAGGGAAGACATGCGGGGGTTCCGTCAGAAAAAAACCGGACCCGGCTTGTGGCCAGGCCCGGTCTGGACCACAGGAGGATTACTTGGTCTTGGCGGCAGAGGCGATCTTGGCCTGTGCATCCTTGGTGGACATCTTGTCGTCGTTCCAGAACTGGCTCACAGCGTCCTGGATGGCACCGGCAGCGGCCGAGGGAATGGCCATGCCGTGGGCCACGGAGGGCACCAGCGAACCACTCTTGGCGGTGTCCACAAAGTCCTTGGCCGAGAGCTTGGCGCAGTCGTCAAACTTGGACAGGTCCATGCCCAGACGCACCGGGATGGAACCCTTGTTCAGGTTGAAGGTTTCCTGGAAGGCGGGCGACATGATGGCGGCGGCCAGGTCGTTCTGGGCCTTGATGTTGGCTTCGTTTTTCAGCTTGAACATGGCAAAGGAGTCCACGTTGAAGGTGAAGGACTTGGCGGTGCCCGGCGCTGCGCTGCAGCCGAAGTCAGCGCCCGGCTTCTTGCCGGCAGCCATGAACTCGCCCTTGGCCCAGTCGCCCATCAGCTGCATACCGGCTTCGCCCTTGATCACCATGGCAGTGGCCAGGTTCCAGTCGCGGCCAGGGGCGTTCTTGTCCGTGTAGCTCTTGACCTTCTTGAAAGTGTCCAGCACTTTGGTCATGGTCGCGCCGTTCAGGCTGGCCTGGTCCAGTTGCACCAAGGCCTTTTTGTAAAAGTCGGCACCGCCCACGCCCAGAGCCACGCTCTCGAAGGTCGTGAAGTCTTGCCAGTTCTGGCCACCGTGTGCCACAGGAATGATGCCGGCTTTCTTCAGCTTTTCAGCAGCCACAAAGAATTCGTCCCAGTTGGTCGGCACTTTGGCGCCGGCCTTCTTGAACGCCGCATTGCTGGTCCACAGCCAGTTCACGCGGTGCACGTTGACGGGCACGGCAATGTAGTTGCCTTTGTATTTCATGACATTGGCGACCACCGGGGGCAACACGCTGTCCCACTTCTCGGCTTTGGCCACGCCATCAATGTTGGCCAGCACGCCTTCAGCGGCCCACTCTTGAAGAGCCGGGCCTTTGATCTGAGCGGCAGCCGGTGCATTGCCCGACACCACACGGCTCTTGAGCACGGTCATGGCGTTATCACCACCGCCACCGGCCACGGCGAAGTCTTTCCAGGTGTGACCTTGGCCTTGCAAGGTGGACTTCAGTGCGGAAGCGGCTTTGGCCTCACCGCCGCTGGTCCACCAGTGCAGCACTTCGACTTCGCCTGCGTGCACGGCACCAGCAGCCAGCGCTGCCGTGGCCAGTGCAGCACGAGCGATCAAGGTCTTGGACAATGTTTTCATTTGTGTCTCCAATTGAGCGGCTGTTGCAGCCAGGTTGAATGGACGAAACGCATTTTTTGCATTCGCGGAGGCGATATTAATTTTTCTTTAATAAATTAATATAAGGTTAAACCCTAGGGCGTTTTTGGTGTCATTGAGCCGCTCCAAACGCCCTGGCTGTAAATCTTCCATTAAGCTTGCAGGCATGAAACTCCTGCTGGCCGAAGACGATGCCGTGCTGGCCGATGCACTGGTGACTCAGTTGCAAAGTGCTGGCTTCGAGGTGGAACACGCCCCCAATGGGGCCGTGGCTGACTTTTTGTTGTCGCGAAACCCGCCGGACATTGCCGTGCTGGACTTGGGCTTGCCCATGCTGGACGGCTTGAGTGTGCTCAAACACGCCCGGCAATCGCACCCCACCCTGCCGGTGCTGCTGCTGACCGCCAAAGACTCGCTGGACGACCGTGTCGCGGGCTTGCAGGCTGGTGCAGATGACTATGTGACCAAACCCTTTGACTTTCCGGAACTGCTGGCCCGGCTGCATGCTTTGCTGCGCCGCAGCCAACCTCAAACCACCCAGGAACAATGGGGCGGCTTGTCGCTGGACCCCTCCACCCGCAAAGCCCTGCTGGGCTCGACCCCCATCGACCTCAGTGGCCGCGAATGGGATTTGCTGGACCTGCTGGTCAAGCAACGCGACAAAGTGGTCACCAAAGACCAGATCGTGCAAGCCTGGAACGGTGAAGGCGCCGAGGTGGGCGGTGGCAACGCGATCGAGGTCTATATCCACAAGTTGCGTCGCAAACTCGAAGGCAGCGGTCTGCAGATCCGAACCGTGCGGGGTCTTGGCTACCTGATGGAAGCCGATGCCAACCGCTGACAAAGTCACCCTTCGCAGCGGCGTGGGCCGCTCACTGGCCCGACAGCTTTTGCTGTGGGTGTTGCTGCCGCAGCTGGTGCTATGGCTGGCTGGAGGCATTGCCTCTTACCAGCTGGCCTCGCGCTATGCGGAGCGGGCCATTGACTCCAGTCTGCTGCAAGCGAGTCGCTCACTGGCCCGTCAGCTCAAACCGATTGGCAGCGGCTTGTTGATCGACTTTCCCCGCGCCGCTCAAGACATTCTCGAGGCCGACCCCACCGATCGCTACTACTACATGGTCAGCTCGCCGCCCGGCAAGTTCATTTTGGGCAACCAGTTGCTGCCTACACCGCGGGTGTATGGGGAGCCTGACATCAACACCCCTTATTCGGAAGACATCCGACTGCAACGCGCGCCCACGCCCAAAAGCGCAGCCAGCGATGGCGAGCCCATGCGCATGGTGTCGCTGTACCTGAACATTGGCGAAAACGGCGATAGCCCGCAAAGCCTGCTGGTGCAAGTGGCGCGCAGCAGTGCCAACCGCCAGGAACTGGCGCAACGCATTTTGGTCGACATGCTGTTGCCCTTGTCGAGCCTGATGCTGTTGATGACGATCATCGTCTGGCTGGGCATTCGCGCGGGCCTGGCGCCGCTGGCTCGGCTGCTGCAGCAAGTGGAAGGACGGGCGCCCATGGACCTGACCCCCTTGCAGCTGTCCTCGGCCCCCAAGGAGCTGTGGTCGCTGGTGCGCGCGCTCAACACCTTGCTGCAAACTGTGCGCGACAACGTGGCCCAACAAAAACGCTTTATTGGGGATGCCGCGCACCAGCTGCGCACTCCCCTGGCTGGGCTCAAGAGCCAGACCGAAATTGCCATGGCCTCGACCCAGGACCCGGAGCTGAGCAAGCGCCTGGGCCTGGTGCACGAAAGCGCTGTACGCAGCGCACACGTGGTCACCCAGCTGCTGACCTTGGCGCGGGCCGAACCCGAATCCACGCTGACCCACGACCTACAGGATATGGACCTGAGGGCGCTGGCGCAGGAAGTCACTGCGGCCATGGTGCCGCGAGCGCTGAAGGCGCACATCGACCTGGGCATGGAAACCGATGCAGACACCACCCCCTTGCACATTCAGGGCAATGCCTTGCTGCTGCGCGAAGCCCTGATGAACGTGATCGACAACGCCCTGCATTACGCAGGCGCACAGGCACAAGTGACTGTCCGCACCTTCACCGATGCAACAACTTTAGGCTTGGAGGTGGAAGACAACGGCCCAGGCATTGAGGCCGATCAGCTCGATCGGGTGTTTGAGCGCTTTGTGCGCGCCACCGACATCGGGTCGGGTTGCGGCTTGGGTCTGCCGATCGTCAAGGAAATCATCGAGCGCCATGGCGGACAAGTGCATCTGCATACCGTGCACCCGCACGGACTGAAGGTGCGCCTGCTGTGGTCACGCGCCCTGGCGGGCGTTTAAAAGAAACCTGCTTGTAACCCGCCAGCTGCTCACCCGGCCTTTGCACTTGTTAAGCTTGGGACAGACAACGACTTTGTGGCCATGACATCCAACGCACCCCCTTCTCTGAGCCTGATTGGCGACATTGGTGGCACCAATGCCCGCTTTGCATTGATTCGCGGCGATCACCAGCCACTCGAGCAGGAGCTGATCCTCCCCACGGCGCAGTTTGCCGATCTGGCCGCTGCCTTGCGCGAGTACCTGCAGCGTGTGGGTCAGCCCGCCGTGCACCAAGCCTGCATCGCGATTGCCAACCCCATCACCGGGGACTGGCTGCGCATGACCAACACGCATTGGGCCTTTTCAATCGAGCACACACGCCAGCAACTGGGCCTTGAGCAACTGCGCATGCTCAACGATTGGGAGGCGATGGCCATGTCCGGCCCGGTGCTGACCGAGGCGGACCTGGTCCAGGTGGGTCCCGGTGAACCGCTGGAGGGCGCCCCCAAAGGATTTATTGGCCCAGGCACCGGACTGGGCGTGTCCTCCTTGGTGCGCGCGCGCGATGGTCAATGGGTCGCCTGTGCGGGCGAGGGCGGTCACGTGACCTTGGCCCCGACCTGCAAGCGCGAGCTCGACATCCTGGGCGTGCTGTGGCAAACCTACCCGCACGTCTCCGCCGAACGTGTGGTCTCTGGCATGGGTCTGGAGAACCTGTACACGGCGATATGCCAGCTCGATGGCCGCGAGGCTGAGCCGTTGGCGGCTGCCGACATCACCGCACGCGCGCTGCAAGCCAGAGATGTGGCCTGTGAAGAGGCGCTCGATCGCATGTGCCGATTCTTGGGCAGCACCGCTGGCAACCTCGCGGTGACTCTGGGCACCTTGGGCGGTATTTATGTGGGCGGAGGCATTGTGGGCAAACTGGGCGACTATTTCGCTCATTCAGGGTTCCGCACCGCGTTTGAGGCCAAGGGCCGCTTTGAAGCCTACATGCAGCGTATCCCCACCTATGTCATCCGCGCAGCACAACCGGCTTTGCTGGGCGCGGCCATGGGCCTGAACCTGCGTGTGCAGCACTGAGACACTCGTCTCACACGACCAGCGCCGGCTCCTGCATCTGCTCGATCTGCTCTTCGAGCATTTGCACCTGGCCGCGCCAGTAGTCAGGCGTGCCAAACCAGGGGAAGTTGATGGGAAAAATCGGATCGTCCCAACGACGCGCCAGCCAGGCGCTGTAATGGATCAGGCGCAAGGTGCGCAAAGGCTCGATCAACGCCAACTCGGCGCGGTCAAAGTCGCGCACTTGTTCATAGCCGTCCAGCAAGGCTGAGAGCTGCGCGGTGCGCTGACGCCGATCGCCAGACAACAACATCCACAGGTCTTGCACGGCTGGACCCATGCGGGCATCGTCCAGGTCGACAAAGTGTGGCCCACCGCCCGGAAGGTCTGACGGTGTCCACAAAATATTGCCCGGGTGACAGTCACCGTGCACGCGCAAAGAGTCCGCCTTGCTTTGCGCAAAAGCCTCTTGGACTCCGGCCATGGCCTGCTCAAACGCCTGTCGCCAGGCGCGCTCGACTTCCAACGGAATCATTTGGTGGGTCTGTAGCCACTGGGCGGGTTCGATGGCAAAGCTGTGCACGTCGAGCACCGGTCGATGTTCAAACGCACGCGAAGCCCCCACGGTGTGGATGCGTGCCAAATAACGCCCGATCCACTCCAGCACCTCGAAATCGTCAAGCTCGGGCGTACGTCCTCCTCGCAGGGGAGACACCGAAAAATAGAACCCCTCAGCCTGGTGCAGGGTGTGCCCCTGCAGTTTCAGGGGCGCCACCACGGGCACTTCCTGCGTGAGCAACTCCCAGGCAAAGTCGTGTTCTTCCTGAATCTGCTCCGCGCTCCAGCGCCCTGGCCGGTAGAACTTGACGACCACCGCTTCGTGACCTTGAACGGCTTCGTCCAGGTGCACGCGATACACCCGGTTTTCGTAAGAGCCCAGGGCCAGCAGGCGGCCGTCGCCACGCACCCCCACTGCATCGAGTGCGTCGAGGACCAAGGCGGGTTGCAGGGCAGCAAACGAAGGAGCAGAACAATCAGAGGCAAAATACATGGTGCGATTGTGCTTTTCTTTTGCCATGTCTTACACCCACAAGAAACGTCTGCATCTGGTCCGCAAGGGTTTGCTGTATTCCCTGGGCCTGGCGCTGGTCATCCTGCTGTTTGGAGGCGTTGGCTTTTGGTTGATCGACCCCCGCATTCAAACCCTCAGCGATGGCTTGTGGCTCGCCTTTACGACGGCTGCGACTGTGGGCTATGGCGACCTGATTCCGCACACACCCTTGTCCCGCGTCTTCTCGGTCATGGTGGTGCTGCTGGGTCTGGCCGTGCTGTCGCTGGTCACCGCTTCGCTGTCGGCCATTTTTGTAGAGCAGGAAGTGCACGAGGAAGAAGCAGCCATCAAACACAATATGGCGCTGGAAATGCACCAGTTGCGTCAAGAAGTACGCGCCCTGCGCGAGCAGGTCGCGCGGCTGGTCCCGCCATCTTCCACGGACAAGCGGGACCTGGACGGGCATCAATAGGTATAGACGCCTTGGCCGGTCTTGCGACCCAGACGGCCAGCAGCCACCATTTCTTTCATGAGCGGGCAAGCGCGGTACTTGCTGTCGCCAAACTCCTTGAGGTAGACCTCCATCACGGCCAGGCACACGTCGATGCCAATCATGTCCGCCAGCGCCAGCGGGCCAATAGGCTGGTTGCAGCCAAGCTTCATGCCGGCATCGATGTCTTCAGGCGAGGCCAGGCCTTCGGCCAGCACATAAAACGCTTCGTTGATCATGGGCACCAGAATACGGTTGACCACAAAGCCGGGGGCGTTCTTCACGGTGATGGGCGTCTTGCCCAACGCTGTGGCCAGCGCATGGACGGCATCGTGCGTCGCATCGCTGGTTTGCAGACCGCGGATGATTTCCACCAGCGCCATCATCGGCACCGGGTTGAAGAAGTGCATGCCAATGAAACGGTCGGCACGGCCTGTGGTTGCAGCCAGTTTGGTGATGGAAATGGACGAAGTGTTGGAGGCGATGATCGTCTCGGGTGCCAGCATCTGGTCGAGCTGCTGCAGGATCTTGATCTTGATCTGTTCGTTTTCAGTGGCCGCCTCAATCACCAGTTGTGAAGACTGGAGGTCTTCGTAACGGGTACTGCCCTGGATACGCGACAGGGCTGCTGCCTTGTCGGCCTCGGTCATTTTTTCTTTTTTGATCAGGCGATCCAGGCTACTGGCTACCGTGGCCAGCCCTTTGGCCACTGCGGCTTCGGAAATATCCACCATGACCACGTTCACGCCCGACACGGCGCACGCCTGCGCAATGCCATTGCCCATGGTGCCAGCGCCCACAATACCTACGGTCTGAATACTCATATGTGTCCTTGAATGTCTGAACTAAAAGGCTGAAGACTCATCTTAGCGGCTGTCCATGTACATCTAGCTGACAAGCTGTCTCCCACTCAACTCCTGAAACGCTTACGGGTCAGGGCCAAGGCGATCCAGAAGGACAGTCCGGAAAACACCACCAGCACCAGGCCATGGCGCAGCACGTGTTCGGGCCAGCGGTCCAGAAACAGCGGACGAACCAGATCGACCGCCGCCGACAGCGGCAGCCAGTCGGCGATCACGCGAACGACGGGAGGGAGTTGATCACGCGGAAAAAAGATGCCTGAGAGGAACATCATCGGCGTCAAAAACAGCGTGAAGTAATAGGTGAAGAAGTCGTAGCCCTTGGCCAGCGCGTTGAAGATCAGCGCCATGCAGCTGAAGGTGATGCCCACGCCCAGCAGCACCGGCCAGGCCACCAGCAGTTTGGGGCTGTGGCTGATGCCCAGGGCCAGCATCACCCCCAGGATGGCGGTCACCGTGAACAGCGCCTTGAACGCTGCCCAGAGCATCTCGGCCAGCACCACATCGTCCAGCCGAACGGGCGCGTTCATGATGCCGTCCCAGGTTTTTTGCACATGCATGCGCGAAAACGCCGAATACAGCGCCTCGAACGTGGCCGCGTTCATGGCGCTCATGCAGATGCTGCCGCTGGCCAGGAACAGGATGTAGGGCACTTTCTCGCCCCCCAGTTCGACCTGGCCGACCAGCGCGCCCAGACCGTAGCCAAAGGCCACCAGCCACATCAGTGGTTCGGCGATGTTGCCCACCAGGCTGGGAATGGCGAGTTTTTGCCAGACCAGGAAATTGCGCCGGAACACCGGCCACCAGCGCATGGACAGGCGTGGCGGCGCCCAGAGGTTGTTGTGAATCTGGCTCATGCGTCCTCCCGGATCTGGCGGCCTGTGAGCTTGAGGAACAGGTCTTCGAGGTTGGAGGGGCGGTGCAGCGTGCGCAGCTGCGGCCAGGCCTGCAGGGCGGCCAACAGCGGCTGGCTGGCGCGGGTGTAGAAAAACACGGTCTCACCGCTGACTTCGGTCCGGTCGGCCAAGGTCCGCAGTACAGCATCTTCGGCCAAGGCCGTAGCGCCCTGCCCATACACCTCCACCACTTCGGGCTCAAGGTACTGCGCGATCAGGTCACGCGGCTTGCCCTCAGCGATCTTGCGACCATGGTCGAGCACCAGCAGGCGGTCACACAACCGCTCGGCTTCGTCCATGAAGTGAGTGGTCAGCAAAATGGATTTGCCTTGCTGCAGCAACACCTGCAAGCGCTCCCACATGAGGTGGCGGGCCTGCGGGTCCAGCCCGGTGGTAGGTTCGTCGAGCAACAGCAGGTCGGGCGCGTTGATGAGTGCTCGCGCCAGGCTCAAACGCCGTTTCATGCCGCCCGACAGCTGCCCCGGCTTGGCATCCGCTTTGTGCGAGAGCGCAGCGTATTCCAGCAGCTGCGGTATGCGCTCACGGATGGTGCGCTCAGGCACGCCAAAATAGCGACCAAACACCAGCAGGTTCTCGGCCGCGGTGAAGTCCGGGTCCAAGGTGTCCATCTGCGCGACCACACCCAGCCGAGCTTTGATGGCCAAAGCATCTGCCGGCATGCGCTGCGCACCAAAGTAAGTGATGTCACCGTCATCAGGCTCGGACAGGCCCAGACACAAGCGGATGGTGGTGGTCTTGCCAGCCCCGTTGGGGCCGATCACGCCCAGGCATTCGCCAGGCTCAATGTGGAAACTCAGGTCATTGACCACCGTCTGCTCGCCGTAGCGTTTGACAAGGTGATCGACCGACAACAGTGGTGGATTCATGTGTCCGATTGTGCCTTGGCCCGATAAAATCCGTGATCTTCCGAAATCGCCTTGGCGTCTGCTTCATGTCCAGTTCTTTTTCTGACCGCCTGGCGGTTGTGCCCCAATACCTGATCCCCAAGCAGGCCCTGACGGCCTTTGCGGGCTGGGTGGCCGGTCAACAATGGGGCGCCACGACCACGGCGATCATCAACCGCTTTGTGCGTCGCTATGACGTGAACATGGCTGAAGCCGCCAACCCGGACACAACCAGCTACCCCAGCTTCAATGCGTTTTTTACGCGGCCGCTGCGTGCCGATGCGCGCCCTCTCGCAGACAGCGACTTTGTCAGCCCGGTCGACGGGGCCATCAGCCAGTGCGGCCCCATCGACGGAGATCGTGTTTTTCAGGCCAAGGGCCACAGCTACACCACGCAGACGTTGGTCGGTGGCGACGCCGCTTTGGCCGGCCTGTTGACCAACGGCACCTTTGCGACCCTGTACCTGAGCCCTCGCGACTACCACCGCATCCACATGCCGTGCGCCGGTCGCTTGACGCGCATGATCCATGTGCCGGGCGATCTGTTTTCGGTCAACCCGACCACCGCCCGTGGCGTACCCGGCCTCTTTGCCCGCAACGAACGCGTGGTGTGCGTGTTCGAGGGCGAGTTCGGTCCGTTTGTCATGGTGCTGGTGGGCGCCACGATAGTGGGCAGCATGGCCACCGTGTGGCACGGCGTGGTCAACCCGCCACGTCCTGGCAAGGTGCGGGAGTGGACTTACGAGATGGGCAACATCACCCTGGACAAGGGCGAGGAGATGGGCCGCTTCCTGCTGGGCTCCACCGTGGTCTTGCTGATGCCCCAAGGCACCTGGCAACTGCCCACGGACTGGACGCCTACCCGCCCCATCCGCATGGGCGAGGCCATGGGCCAGCGCCCCTGAAGCTGAGGCGCCGCACCGCTTAAATTTCGATCTTGGAGCCTAACTCGACCACCGAGTTGCTGGGCAAATTCAGAAACTCTGCAGCCGGGCTGGCGTTGAGGTGCATCTGGGCAAAAAGTTTTTCACGCCAGGCGGCCATACCTCCGCCGACTGTGGGCACCACAATATCTCGCGAGAGGAAGTAACTCGTGGTCATCAAATCCAGCGGGTAACTCAAGCCTTGAATATCAGCCAATGCTTTGGGCAAGTCCACATCGTCCTTGAAGCCGTAATGCACGAGCACCTGCCAACTGTCGTGTCCCAGAGCCAGAATTTTCAGGCGTTGCCTGCGGTCCACCCAGGGCAGCTCGTGGTGACGTACGGTGACAAACAGGTTTTGCTCATGCAGCACCTTGTTGTGCTTGAGGTTGTGCAGCAAAGCGTTGGGCACCACGCCAGGCTCGGCCGTCAGGAACACTGCCGAGCCTTGCACTCGGGTCGGCGGATCTACAAACACCGCTTCCAGAAACTCGTTCAGTTTGAGGGATTCGGTCTGCAAGGACTGGTTGAGCAGACGCCGACCTTCTTTCCAGGTCAACATGAGCATGAAAATCGAGCCCCCGATGAACAGCGGGAACCAGCCGCCATCAAACAACTTGAGCAGATTGGATGACCAGAACGCAAGGTCGACGAGGAAGAAAAAGCCGGTCGCACCCACGCACAGTGCCAGTGGCATTTTCCAACCATAACGAATGACGTAGAAGGTCAAGACGGTGGTGATCATCATGTCGGTGCACACCGCAATGCCATAAGCCGACGCCAGGTTGCTGGACGATTTGAACATCAATACGGCCAGCACAATCGCTACAAACAGGCCCCAGTTCACAAACGGCATGTAGATCTGCCCGGTTTCGTGCTCGCTGGTGTGTTGCACATGCAGACGCGGCAGGTAGCCCAGCTGAATGACCTGCTTGGTTACACTGAAGGCCCCAGAAATCAGAGCCTGAGAGGCAATGACCGTGGCCAGCGTGGCCAAGCCCACCAAGGGCAACAAGGCCCACTCGGGCACCATCAGGAAAAACGGATTACTCACGGCCTCGGGATTGCGCAGCAACAAAGCGCCTTGACCAAAATAATTGATGATCAGGGCTGGCATGACCACCGCAAACCAGGCCAGACGGATAGGTTTCTTGCCAAAGTGCCCCATATCGGCGTAGAGCGCCTCGGCCCCGGTCACACACAGCACTACAGCGCCCAAAATCACAAACGTGGTACCCGGGTTGTGCCAGATGAAGCCCAGGGCGTGGTGCGGGCTGAGCGCCCACAGGATGGCGGGATTCTGGACAATCTGCGCCATACCGCTGACAGCCACTGCTGCGAACCAGACAAGGGTCAGCGGACCAAAAAATTTGCCGATGCCTGCCGTGCCACGCTTTTGCACCCAGAACAGGGCCAGCAAAATCAGCAAGGTCAGCGGGATCACCATTTTCTTGAAGTTCGGCGAAATGACCTCCAACCCTTCCACGGCCGACAAAACGGAAATGGCCGGTGTGATCACCCCATCCCCATAGAACAGGCAGGTGCCGAAAATGCCGATGAACAACAAGCGTCTTCGCAAGGCGGGTCGGTCCTTGACCGATTGCGAGGCCAGCGCCAGCATGGCCACAAGACCACCTTCGCCATGGTTATCGGCACGCAGCACCAGCAACACATACTTGACCGAGACAATCGTGGTCAAGGTCCAGACAAACAGGGAGAGCACCCCATAGACATTGGCTGGTGTGAAATCCACATGCCCGGAGCCAAAGACTTCCTTGACGGCGTACAGGACGCTGGTGCCGATGTCACCGTACACCACGCCAATGGCGCCCAGGGTCAGTGCTGTTAATGAGGAGCGAGAAGAAGACACAAATCAATGGCCTGCCTGAGCAAGCGCAGGGCCGAAGTCAAACATCGCGCTATTGTGCGCCTGTCACTGCACTTTTGGGCAAACACATTGGCAATGTTGCAGTGCAGCAACTGTGCCGATCACCGAGGTCAGTCTTCGAAATTCTCAGCCTGAGGGTCGGTGGCCTCCAGCTCGTAACTGGCTGCCAGCATCGCCAGGCGCCCGACCACGCCATACATGTAGAAGCGATTGGGCACACTCACCCCTGGTTTCACACCTGGCTGCGGTAAGTGTGCACTCTCTTCAAATGCCAAGGGCACAAAACTGGCGCCCGGTGCGTTGAGGTTTTCATCCACACCCCGGTCGGCGTGCACGCGGTAAAAGCCGCCCACGACGTAACGATCCATCATGTAGACCACGGGCTCGGCCACTGCGTCGTTCATCAGCTCGTGGGTGATCACGCCTTCCTGGATGATCACATCGCTGACGGTCTGACCGTCCTTGATGACGCTCATTTTGTTACGGGTTTTGCGGTTGAGCTGGTCCAGATCAGCCACATCGCGCACCGTCATGATGCCCATGCCATAGGTGCCGTTGTCGGCCTTGACGACGACAAAGGGCTTTTCGTTGATGCCGTATTCCTTGTATTTGCGCTTGATCTTGGTCAGCAGCGCATCCACATTGCTGCGCAGGCATTCCATGCCCGTGCCCTCGGCAAAGTTGACTTCGCCGCATTGGTTGAACATGGGGTTGATCAGCCAGGGATCGATGCCCAGCATCTTGCCAAAGCGCTTGGTCACCTCTTCGTAGCTCTGGAAATGACGGCTCTTGCGTCGCACATGCCAGCCCGCGTGCAGCGGCGGCAACAGGTATTGCTCGTGCAGGTCTTCCAGGATGCCAGGCGCGCCCGCAGACAGGTCGTTGTTGAGCAAGATCGTGCACGGGTCAAAGTGCTGCAGGCCCAAACGATGACGCGAACGTTGCACAGGTTCCAGCAACACCGTCTCTCCGCTGGGCAAGGCGATCTCGGTGGGCTCCTTGATATCGGGGTTGACCGAGCCAATGCGCACATTCAAACCCGCCATGTTAAAGATGCGCTGCAGCTGCACCACGTTGCTCAGGTAGAAGGTGTTACGGGTGTGGTTTTCCGGAATGATGAGGAGATTCTTGGCTTCGGGGCAGATCTTCTCGATGGCCGCCTGCGCTGCCTGCACCGCCAAAGGCAACATTTCATTGGTCAGGTTGTTCCAGCCCCCCGGAAACAAATTGGTGTCCACCGGGGCCAGTTTGAAACCAGCGTTGCGAATGTCGACCGAGGAGTAAATGGGTGGCGTGTGCTCCATCCATTCCAGACGGAACCAGCGCTCGATCGCAGGCATCGAGTCAAGGATGCGCTGTTCGAGTTCGTTGATGGGGCCGGTCAGTGCTGTGACGAGGTGGGGGACCATTTTTGCCCTTTCATGATGGGGACAGAGCTAAAGATCTGTCCCCAAGGTTATCAGTTGCGGACTTCACCTTCGCCCAGCACCACGTACTTGAGCGAAGTCAGGCCTTCGATACCCACGGGGCCGCGGGCGTGGAATTTGTCGGTGGAAATGCCGATCTCGGCACCCAGCCCATATTCGAAACCATCGGCAAAGCGGGTGCTGGCGTTGACCATCACGCTCGACGAATCGACTTCACGCAAAAAGCGCTGCGCATGCATGTGGTCGCGCGTGAGAATGGCATCGGTGTGATGGCTGCTGTAGTGGTTGATGTGGGCGATCGCCTCGTCCAGACCTGCGACCACCTTGATGCTGATGATGGGCGCGAGGTACTCCTCAAACCAGTCCTGTTCGGTGGCGTCCTGAACGTTCGCACCGGCCACTGCACCCAGAAAGGCTTTGGCCTCGGGGCAGCAGCGCATCTCCACGCCCTTGGCGGCATAGACCGCGCCAATTTTCGGCAAAAATGCGGCTGCAACGCCACGCGCCACGAGCAAGCCTTCGCTGGCATTGCAGGGACTGTACTTCTGGGTCTTGGCGTTGTCGGCGACTTTGACAGCCATGTCGAGGTCACAGGGATCGTCCACATAGGTGTGGCAGTTTCCGTCCAGGTGCTTGATGACCGGCACCTTGGCCTCAGCGCTGATGCGCTCGATCAGGCCCTTGCCCCCACGCGGAATGATCACATCCACAAACTGGGGCATGGCAATCAGCTGGCCCACAGCGGCACGGTCGGTGGTCTGAACCAGCTGCACCGCCTCCTGCGGCAGGCCGGCTTGCGCCAGAGCCTGCTCCACCAGCACAGCCAAGGCCTTGTTGGACTCGATGGCCTCAGAGCCTCCGCGCAAAATGCAGGCATTGCCGCTTTTGATGGACAGGCTGGCGGCCTCGATGGTGACGTTGGGGCGGCTTTCATAAATCATGCCGAACACGCCAATCGGCACCCGCATCTGGCCCACCCGAATACCGCTGGGCTGTTGTTTCATGCCAATGATTTCGCCGATCACATCGGGCATGGCGGCGAGCTGCTCGCAGCCCAAGGCACAGGTTTCAATGACCTTGGGTGTGAGTTTGAGGCGATCCACCATAGGCTCAGCCAGGCCAGCTGCGCGGGCACGCTCCAAGTCTTTGGCATTGTCCGCCTGCAAGCTGTCGATGTTGGCACGCAGCAAATCAGCCAACGCACGCAGCGCCTGGTTTTTGACGGCTGCAGAGGCCTTGGCCATGGCCGCACTGGCTTGCTTGGCCTGGGCACCCAGTGCCGACATGTAGTGAGCAGTATCGATGGCGTTCATGCAGACCATTTTCTCACACCCCTGCGCGGGTGCAGCCACTCAACGGACAGCGCACAGGTGCGCCAGCCGCAGGGCCAGTCGTTCTAGGGCCTGCCAGGCATCGGCGGGCCAGCCCGGTGTTTTGAGGCCTTTGACGACCCCATCCACCTGGTGCGCCGCCTGCAGCAAACCCTGCAGACGGGCCACGGACAGCCGGGGCAGAACGCGTTCAAACTGGCGCTCACGCACGCCCCAGACACGTTGCTCGCGCAAGGCCATGGGCAAGGGTTTGCCGGCTGCCACAGCATCTTTGGTGCGCTTGAGGGCACGGATGTCTTCAGCCAAGGTGTAATGCACCAGCACCGGGGTCTCGCCCTCCGCTTGCAGGCCTTCAAGCATGCGGTGCACGCGCAAGATGTTGCCGCCCAGCACCGCTTCAGACAGTTTGAACACGTCGTAGCGAGCCACATTGAGCACGGCCGACTCGATGTCGTGTTGCGTCAGCTCTCCTGGCGGGTGCAGCAGCGCCAGCTTCTGGATTTCCTGGTGCGCCGCCAGCAAATTACCCTCGACCCGATCAGCAAAAAATTGCAGGGCCTGCTGGCCTTGCTCGCCACTTTGCACATGCTGCCCTTGTTGCTGCAGACGCTGGGCAATCCAGGCCGGCAGGGCATTGCGCTCAATGGTCTCCACCTGCACCGACACCCCAGCCTGCTCCAGCGCAGCAAACCAGGCACTTTTACGCGTGGCAGCGTCCAGCCTGGGCAAGGTGACCAAGGTCAAGGTGTCTTCTTGCCCGGTGGCGCCTTCTGCCAGGCTTTGCAGGGCTGCGCTGCCCTCCTTGCCGGGCTTGCCTGAAGGAATGCGAATTTCGACCAGCTGTTTGTCCGCAAACAGGCTCATGGAGCCGCCTGCGGCCAAGACCTCGCTCCAGTCAAAGTGGGCGCCCTGGACGGTGTAGACCGTGCGTTCGGTGTATCCCAGGGTGCGGGCTTGAGCGCGAATGGCGTCAGTGGCTTCCTGCATCAGCAAGGCTTCGTCGCCATGCAGCACGTACAGACTGCGCAAACCTTTTTGCAGGTGGGCCGACAACTGAGCAAGGGCGAGCTGCATCCGGACTCGTCCTCAGGGGCGCTTACGCACCGCCCCCAATCGACGCATGATCTGCCCCACAATGTCGGTCTGCATGCTGCGGTAGGTCAGGCCCTCTTCAATTTCCTTGGACAAAGCGGCGCTCTCGGCATAGCTCAAGTCCCGCTCCATCTGCAAGGTGACGGGCTCGATCCACTCCACGCCCTGGGCATCACGCAAACGGAAGCGAACGGCCAGACGCAACTGCACCTCCCGCACTTGACCCGAAGCGTTCACGCCCACGATGACGCGTTGACGGTTCTGGCCCAGGATATCCAGCGTCGCATCGGCCTCGCGCATGCGTTGAGGGTCTTCAATCAACGCCAACTTGCCAGTGCCCAGCAAATGCCGCCGTAACTCTACGCCCAGCGGATCTTCCGGAAAGTTCACAAACAGCTTGTGGAATGCAAAGTCACCGCCCTCGCGCAGCTTGAAGCCGCAGCCACTGAGGGCGACAGCGGACACACCGAGCAGAAGATGGCGACGATCCATGCTGATCAGACCACCACGTTGACCAGACGGCCAGGCACCACGATCACCTTTTTGGCGGCTGCGCCATTGGCGGCTTTGGCAAAGGCCTCGCTGGCCAGCGCCAGCTGCTCGATCTGCGCCTTGTCGGCGCTGGCAGGCACCAGCACCGAGCCACGCAGCTTGCCATTGACCTGCAGCATGAGTTCGATCTCGTCACGCACCAAGGCCGACTCGTCCACGCCTGCCCAGGTGGTGTCGAGCAGGTCGCCGCAGCAAGCGGCGTAGCCCAGCTCGTTCCAGAGCTGATCGGCAATGTGCGGACAGGCCGGGTACAGCACGCGCAGCAGGATGGAGAAGCACTCGGCCAGCGCCGCACTGTCTTCGGCACCACCGTCCAGCTGCACGTCTTCGAGCGTGTTGAGCATCTTCATCACCGCCGACACGACGGTGTTGTACTGCATGCGCTCGTAGTCGTAATTGGCCTGCTTGAGCACGGTGTGGATGTCCAGACGCAAAGCCTTGGCGGCCTTGCTGAAGGTCACGTTCTGGCTGCGGTCCACCGCGATACCGGCTTTCAAGGCAGCTTCGTGCTTGACACCGAAGGTCCACACCCGGCGCAAGAAGCGGTAGCTGCCTTCCACGGCCGCATCGTTCCACTCCAGCGTGGCTTCCGGTGGCGCGGTGAACATGGTGTACAGACGCGCGGTGTCTGCGCCGTAGCGCTCGATCAAGTCTTGCGGGTCCACGCCGTTGTTCTTCGACTTGGACATGGTGCCCACGCCTTCGTAGTCGATGGCGGTGCCCACGGGCAACAAGCCATCGCTGCTTTCAGCGGCATTCTTGAGTTTGGCGCCCACCACTTTGCCTGCGTCGTCGAGCACGTGTTCGACATCGTGTGGCCAGAAGTAGTCTTTGCCGCCTTTGGCGGTGCGGCGTGAGTAGATGTGGTTGAGCACCATGCCTTGCGTGAGCAGCTTGGTGAAGGGCTCGTCCACTTTGACCAGACCCATGTCTCGCATGACCTTGGTCCAAAAACGCGCATAGAGCAAATGCAAAATCGCATGCTCAATGCCGCCAATGTATTGGTCCATTGGCGCCCAGTACTGCGCGCC
>JALRIL010000057.1 GCA_023255445.1 Limnohabitans sp.
GGCGGACGTGCAAAGGCTGACAGTGGCGCACCGTCCCGGGACGGATGACGACTCGGTTCGGGCGGTCGCTCAGAGCGCCCATGTAGCCAAACACGTTGTTCAGGAGGGCAAAACTGATGCCTGCAAGCACCCCTGCAAACACATGGCCGGCTATTTGACCCGATCGGAAGTGCAGGTAGGCAAAGGGCAGGGCCAGCGACAGCATCACCAGACAACTGATGGGGTAGAACACCTTGCGCCAGAACTCGATCTCGTAAACCTGCGCGTTTTGCTTGTTGGCATTGAGGTGGCGCATGTAGATGTAAAGGTCCACGGTGCGCATGCGGTCCGGGCTCAGCAAGGCCGAGGCGACCATGGCCGAGGTGATGCCCGTAGGCCAGCTCAGGGTCTGGGCCTTGCGAGGTTGCAACTGGGCAGCCAGCGAAGACGCTGCCGGGTCCGAGTTGCCCGAAACCTGCTGCAGGTTTTGCGTGCTGACGTTTTGTAGCTCCCAGGCCCCATTGGCCATGCTGGCACTTTCAGCACGGATCACGCGCAGCAGGTGACCTTGGCCATTGAACTCGTGAATGCGCACATCGCGCAAAATTTCGGTGCCGTCCAGTGCCCGCACATTGATGGCGAACTGATGATCGCCTTGTTTTTCCTTGAGCCAGGCGCCGGTCTGACCCACGCTGATGGCCCCCTGAAAACGTGCCTTGAGCAGCTGCGCCTGCTTGTCGGTAAAGGGGGCCACATAGTCACCCAGCACAAAGGTCAGCGACACAAACACCAACCCCACCTGAAGCAGCACCAGCAGTGCCCGCCATGGCCCCAACCCCCCGGTGCGCAAAATGGTGAACTCCGAGCTTTGAGCCAGTCGCGCCATCACAAAAATGGAGCCAATGAGCACCGAAATCGGCATCAGCTCGTAAATATGGGTCGGACTTTTGAGCGTCACATACAGCAAGGCATGCTGCAACCGGTAGCCCACGGCGCCCAGGCGGTTGAGGGTTTGCAGCTCGTCAACGAGGTCAAAAAACGCAAACAGCGACAAAAAGCCCAGCAGCACAAAGGCCACGGTGCGTAAGACTTCGCGGTGCAGCAGGCGACGAACGGTTTTCATGGCGCCGCCTTGCTCACAGGGCGACGCCACAGGTAACGCCAATGCCACTGCTGGTGGCGCAAGCTCAGCCAGACACCAGCCAGCAAAGCCATGCCCCCATGCAGACCCAGCATGAAGGGCAGCAGCTGCATCTTCCCGTTGGCGATCCAGTTTTGACCCACGTTGATCATGTTGTAGTACACCACGAACACCAGCAGCGCCAGGACAAAGGGCATGCTGCGCCCAACGCGCGGGTTCACGTGTGTCATGGCCAGACCCAACACCAGCAGCACCAGCCCCGAAAGACCCAGCCCCACGCGCCAGGACAACTCGCCCAGGTTGACGGGTGAGGGCGCCTTGATCAAGGCCCAGGTGGACAGCTGCTTGCTGGCGCCATTGCTGGGGCCCACGTCAATCGTGCTGTCGATCAGCAACTCGTAACTTTCAAAGCGGGTCAGGCGACTCTCGCCATCGGGCAGGCGCTGCAGTTGCTGGCCCTGACTCAGCACCAGAAAGCGGTCGCTGCCACGCCAGAGCACCTGGCCGCTGGCCGCGCTGGTGACAGACTCCAGCCCCCGATCCTGACTGTACACAAACACATTTTTGCCCTGCGCCTGGCTTTGGCTGTCCTTGTCAATGAAGAACACCCGCTTGCCCCCGGCCGACTCCTGAAACTGACCGGGCGCGACGCGCTCGACATCGTTGCGCTTTTGATAGCGGTCTTGCAAGTCCTGAATTTGCTGGTTGCTCCACGGCCAGGCCCACAGGGCCAACAACGCGATGGCCACCAGGATGGGCCAGGCAAAACGAAGCAACGGCCGCAGAAAACCGGTCAGCCCCTGGCCACTGGCGAGCCAGATCACCATTTCGCTGTCCGCATACATGCGCGAGAGGCTTGCCACCACCGCCACAAACAGACTCAGCGACAAAATCGTGGTCAACTGGCTGAGCACGCTCAGCCCCATCAACAGCATCACCTCCGAGGGGTTCACGCTGCCGCGGCTGGCCTGACCGAGGGTGCGGATCAGCACAATCGTCATGACGATCGTGATCAGCACCACCACAGTGGCCCCGAAATTGCGTGACAAATCCTTGCGGATGGCGGAATGGAATAACATTGATGTCAAAGGAAAAACGCAATTATGAACGTCCAACTTCTCGATCGCTCTTTTGACGCATGTTTTTCGGAAAACGTGGATGTCCTGGTGGTCATGTACGGCCTCGAATTCCAGGCCGGCAAAGACCCCTTGAGCCAGCTTGTGCAAGACGCGATTCGCAAAGGTGACTTTGAAGTCAAACCCGGCAAAGCCCTGCAGCTGTATGGTGTGCCCGGCGTCAAGGCCCGCCGCGTGGTGGTCTGCAGTGCCATGACCCTGCACCGTTCGGACCTCTCGCCCGCAGTGGGAGCCGTTATGGCATTGCTGCGCGACGCGCCTGTCAAGCGCATGCTCTGGCACTCGGTGGACGGCTGGGACGACGCCTCGCTCTACAGCCTGGCCACCATGGTGTCTGACCACACCTATGTGTACACCACCACCTTGAGCAGCCCCAAGCCGCGCGTCCTGCAAACCTTGATCTTCAGCGAACAAGGCAGCAAGCCGGCCCACAAAGAGGCCATTGCCCGCGCCCAGGCCTGCATTGCCGGCATCGAGCTGGCCAAGGAATGGGCCAACCGCCCCAGCAACCACGCCACCCCCAGCATGCTGGCCAATGTGGCCCGCAAGCTGGCCAAGCACGCATCCATCCAGTGCGAAGTGCTGGGCCCCAAAGAGGTCACCAAACTGGGCATGGGCGCCTTCCTGTCGGTGGCCAAAGGCGCGGTAGAGCCGCTGCGCTTTATCGTGCTGCGCTACAACGGCGGTCCCGCCAAACAAGCGCCTGTGGTCCTGATCGGCAAAGGCATCACCTTTGACACCGGCGGCATCTCGCTCAAGCCCGGCGCCGGCATGGACGAAATGAAATACGACATGGGTGGCGCCGCCAGCGTGCTGGGCACTTTCGAAGCCCTGGCCCAGCTGAAACCCAAACTCAATGTGGTGGGCCTGATCCCCGCCACCGAAAACATGCCCGACGGCCAGGCCACCAAGCCTGGCGATGTGGTCACCAGCATGAGCGGGCAGACCATTGAAATCCTCAACACCGACGCCGAAGGCCGCCTCGTGCTGTGCGACGCCATGACCTATGCCGAACGCTTCAAGCCCCGCGCTGTGGTCGACATCGCCACCCTGACCGGGGCCTGCGTCATTGCCTTGGGCCATGTGCGTTCGGGCCTGTACGCCAACGACGAGCCACTGGGCAAAGCCCTGATGGACGCCGGCGAAACCAGTGGCGATTTGTGTTGGCGCATGCCCCTGGACGAAGCCTATGCCGAAGGCCTCAAAACCAAATTTGCCGATGTGGCCAACGTGGCTGGCCGGCCGGCGGGCTCGATCACGGCGGCCAAATTCCTGCAACGCTTTGGTCGCGAATACGCCTGGGCCCACCTCGACATTGCGGGCACCGCCTGGCGCTCGGGCAGCGCCAAAGGCGCTACCGGCCGCCCTGTGGGCCTGCTGGTGCACTACCTGTTGCAAGAACAGTTGCCCGACTTGCCCGCCCCGCGCAAAGCTGCGCGCACAAGCACAAGCACAGGCACCAACAAACGCACCACTGCACGCCGCCGCGCATGACAGTTTCGGTCGAGTTCCACTTCAACGTGCCCGACCGGCTGCACTACACCGCCCGGTTGCTGCGCAAGGCCCACACCATGGGCCTGCGCTCGGCCGTGGTGGGTGAGGGCGGCTTGCTCCAGCTATTGAGCGAGCAGTTATGGACGGTGGGGCAGCTGGACTTTATCAGCCACTGCACCGACCAGGCCGACGCCACCATGCAGGCTCGCTCCAGCGTGCTGCTGGGCACCACCACCGCCGCCATGCAGGGGCGCAGTGTGCTGGTGAACCTCGGCGACGAGGTGCCCCAGCAGTTTGAAGGCTTTGCCCGCCTCATTGAAATTGTGGACGCCGACCCCGGCCACCGCCAGCTTGCCCGCACGCGCTGGCGCGCCTACCAGGCGCAAGGCCACACCCTGGTCCAACACGACTTCCAGAAAAAAGAACACGCATGAGCCTCATTGCCGCCACCGACAGTACAGCCCCCGAGCCCCACACCATTCCTACCTTGAGCGACCGCATCGCGCCGGAGATCGTGCCTCTGGCGCTGCAGGCCGTGTTGCAGGGGCGCCTGGCCGAGAAGTCGCAGCTCGACGAAATGGCTGTGCACCTGATGGAGCAGTTGCGCCCCCAAGTTGAGCAGCTGGTCACCCAAACGGTGCGCAGCGCCATGCGCTCGGCCTGGGTCGAACGTGCTGAAAAGTACAACGAATTCAAGGCTTGAGCTGATGTATCGCACGAGCGTGCGATTTAGGTTTTTCCCCTAGGAAAATGCTGGCACGAATCGTGTATCGTTCGGGCTTGCTTAATTGAAGCAAGTCCTTTCTTCGGAGTGTTTATGAAGATGAAATACAAAGTTTCTGCCCTGGCAGCCCTGACCCTGATCTCTGCTGGCGTCTTCGCCCAGGACGTGGTCAAGATCGGTCACGTTGGTCCCGTCAGCGGCGCCATCGCCCACCTGGGTAAAGACAACGAAAGCGGTGCCCGTCTGGCCATCGAAGAGCTCAACGCCAAAGGCATCAAAATTGGTGGCAAGGCTGTCAAGTTCGAACTGATCGCTGAAGACGACGCTGCCGATCCCAAGCAAGGCACGGCTGCTGCCCAGAAACTGGTCGACTCCAACGTCAATGGCGTGATTGGTCACCTGAACTCCGGCACCACCATTCCCGCCTCCAAGATCTACTCGGACGCTGGCATTCCCCAAATCTCTCCCTCGGCCACCAACCCCAAGTACACCCGCAACGGCTACAAGTCGGCCTTCCGCGTGGTGGCTGACGACACCCAACTGGGTGGCACCCTGGGCAAGTACGCTGTGACCACCGTCAAAGGCAAGTCCATTGCCGTGATTGACGACCGCACCGCTTACGGCCAGGGCGTGGCTGAAGAATTCGAAAAAGCTGTCAAGGCTGCCGGCGGCAACCTGGTCGGCCACGAATTCACCACCGACAAAGCCACCGATTTCATGGCCATCCTGACCACCCTGAAGGCCAAGAAGCCTGACGTCGTGTTCTTCGGTGGTATGGACGCCGTTGCCGGCCCCATGCTGCGCCAGATGAAGGCCCTGGGCATCAACGCCAAATTCATGGGCGGCGATGGCATCTGTACCGCTGACTTGGCCAAGCTCGCTGGCGACGCCATGGCCGACGGCCAGGTCATCTGCGCTGAAGCCGGTGGCGTGGAAGGCACCCAGAAAAAAGGCATGGAAGACTTCAAGGCCCGCTTCAAGAAGCGTTTTGGCTACGAAGTGCAGATCTACGCTCCCTACGTGTATGACGCCGTCAACGTGATGGTCGACGCCATGGTGCGTGCTGGCTCTGCCAACCCCTCCAAGTACCTGGATGCTCTGAAAAAGAGCAACTACAAAGGCGTGACCGGCACCATCGCCTTCGACGAGAAGGGCGACATCAAGAACGGCGCCCTGACCATGTACACCTACAAGGGTGGCAACCGCAGCGAAATCGCCGTGGTGCGCTGATCGCTTAGCCTCCAAGCTGCCCTTGCACAAGGGCGGCTTTTTGGCTTAGCCCCAAAAGCCTGCAGTCTCTGCAGGCTTTTTTTTCGTCACTGCGCCCCCAGCTGGCCGGTGATAAGCTGACCCCATGATCGCTACCGACCTTTTCCCCTGGATCGCCGCAGCTTTCTTTGCGCTGGCGGTCATCCACACCTTCAGCACCAGGTACTTCGAGCACCTGGCCCACACCCGGCCGCGTCACGCAGGCATCTGGCACCTGCTGGCTGAAGTCGAAGTTGTCTTTGGCTTCTGGGCCTTGCTGCTGGCGTTGGTCATGTTCGGCATGCTCGGTAAAGCATCGACCCTGCAGTACCTGGAAACCCGCAACTTCACCGAACCCTTGTTTGTGTTTGCCATCATGGTGGTGGCCGGCACCCGACCCATTTTGCAAGCCAGCGGCCTGCTGGTGTACAGGCTGGCAGCGCTGCTGCCCATCTCCACCTCCGTGCTCAACTACTTTTTGCTGCTCTCGGTGGTGCCGTTGCTGGGCTCGCTGATCACCGAGCCCGCCGCCATGACGCTGGCCGCGCTCATGCTGCGCGATTCGGTGTTCTCCAAATCTGTCAGCGAACGCCTCAAGTACGCCACGCTGGGCACCTTGTTCGTCAACATCTCCATTGGCGGCACCCTGACACACTTCGCCGCTCCCCCGGTCCTCATGGTCGCATCCACCTGGCAGTGGGACCTGGGCTTCATGCTCAGCACCTTTGGCTGGAAGGCCGCTGTGGCCGTCTTCATCAACACCACCGCTGTCACCTGGCTCATGCGCAAAGAGCTCAAGGCGTTGGGCGAGCCAACGGCCCCCAAGCTCACCGTGCCACCGGTCATGGTGCTGGTGCACCTGGCGTTTTTGCTGGGCGTGGTGGTGTTTGCGCACCACCCGGTGGTGTTCATGGGCCTGCTGTTGTTCTTTATCGGTTTCGCCAGCGCCTACCAGGCGCACCAGGACCGACTCATCCTGCGCGAAGCCTTGCTGGTCGCCTTCTTCCTGGCCGGGCTGGTGGTGCTGGGTGGCCAGCAAGCCTGGTGGTTGCAGCCCGCGCTTCTGGGCCTGAGCGCTGATGCCGTGTTCTACGGCGCTACCGCCTTGACAGCCTTCACCGACAACGCGGCCTTGACCTGGGGGCCCACCAAATCGCTCTCCATGCCGAAATACAGCGCAACCGAAAGATGGTTTTGTCCGATGGCTTCCACAAAGCGGGGTAGTTGCCCGTGGCAGGCATGCCAGGCATTCAGCAGTTGCAAGCCCTGCC
>JALRIL010000076.1 GCA_023255445.1 Limnohabitans sp.
CCGGGTTCGCTGGTGGAGGAGGCTGGATTCGAACCAGCGTAGGCGTAAGCCAACAGATTTACAGTCTGCCCCCTTTAGCCACTCGGGCACCCCTCCGGGAAGCGAGCCTCAGATTATGCCACCTTTTTGGCTCTTCGCACAAGCCGTGCGAAACTTTTTCACCAGGAAATCGCCCGCCCGCCGCTTGCACTCAAAAATGCATTGGCCATTGCAAAATGCCCGCAGCCCAAAAAGGGCACCGGCGGACGCAAGGCCGACAAGGGCGACGGGTGATTGGCCATCAACAACAGATGTCGTCCGTCGCGATCAGCTTGCTCAATGAGATCGCGTTTGGCTTGCGCATGCGCACCCCAAAGCATGAACACGGTTGGCTGCATCCTGGCCGCCACCCGAACCATGAGCTCGTCAGTGAGCCCCTCCCAACCCCAACGGGCATGGCTGGCGGGCTCACCATCGCGCACAGTGAGGCTGGTGTTGAGCAACAACACCCCCTGACGCGCCCAACGCATCAGCGACCCCTCCTGCGGCAATTGCACCGCCAGACTGCGTTGCAGCTCCTTGAAAATGTTCCGCAAGCTGGGCGGCAACTTGACGCCTGGCGCCACAGAAAAAGCCAGCCCTTCTGCTTGCCCAGGGCCATGGTAGGGGTCCTGCCCCACGATGACAACCCGTACCTCGTCCAAAGCGGTCAACTCCAGGGCGCGAAAGGGGTGCGGGGGATACACCACCGCGCCCGCGGCCAAATCCTGCTGCACGCGATGCGACAGCGTTTGCCCCGCCTGCGAAATCAAAAAGTGCTCGACAGGCTCACGCCACCCCGAACTCAAGGCTTCAAGCGAGGGCGGCCACTGAACCAGCCGATCAGCAACCGGCTCATGCCAGTCAAAGCCCTGCTGACCCATCAGGCAAACAACTGGGCCAGCGCCAGGCCCGGCTCTTTGGCCCGCATGAAGGCTTCTCCGACCAGGAAGGCGTGCACATTAGCGTCACGCATGAGCTGCACATCGGCCTGCGCCAGGATGCCGCTCTCGGTTACCAGCAAGCGATCGTTGGGCACATCGGGCAGCATGTCCAGCGTGGTTTGCAGGTTCACCTCGAAGGTGCGCAGATTGCGGTTGTTGATGCCCACCAGACGGGTCTTGAGCTTGAGCGCACGCTCCAGCTCTGCGCGATCATGTACCTCGACCAGCACCGCCATGTCCAGGCTGCGGGCGATGGCTTCCAGCTCGGCCATTTGGCCATCCTCCAGGCAGGCCGCGATCAACAAGATGCAGTCGGCGCCAATGGCGCGGGCCTCGTAGACCTGATAGGGGTCCACCATGAAGTCCTTACGCAGCACCGGCAGGCTGCAGCTGGCACGGGCCTGCTTGAGGTAGTCGTTGCAGCCCTGAAAAAACTGCTGGTCTGTCAGGACCGACAGGCAGGCCGCACTGACCTTGCCATCGCCTTCGGCATAGCTTTGCGCGATGTCGGCTGGAATGAAGTCTTCGCGTAACACACCCTTGGACGGACTGGCTTTTTTGACCTCGGCAATCACCGCGGCCTGGCCTGCAGCAATCTTGGCGCGCAGGGCGCCCTCAAAATCTCGCGTGAGCACACGGCTTTCGGCGTCGGCACGCATGGCGGCCAGCGATTTTTTCTTGAGGCCAGCAGCGACTTCTTCGCGTTTGACGGCCACGATCTTGTTGAGAATGTCACTCATCGTTGTCTTTCAGTTGTGCCGGCGCACCGGACTTGAGCACCTTCACAAACACACGGTGCATGACCCAGGCCGCCGTCAAAAATAGCGCCGAAACGCCCAGCGCGATCCAGGTGCCTTCGTCTTGCCAGATGGCGGCCATGCTCAGGCCGCCTGGGTGAAGGCTGCAAACTGCGCCAGCTTGGCTTTGGCTGCACCGCTGGCCAAAACTTCGCGTGCACGCTCAATGCCTTGGGCAATGCTGCCAGCCACATTGGCTGCGTACAACGCCGCGCCCGCATTCAGCACAACGATATCGCGGGGCGCGCCGGCCACGTTATCCAGCACTCCACGCAACATGGCCATGGACTGCTCGGGCGTGTCCACACGCAGGGCGCGGTTGCTGGCCATGGTCATGCCAAAGTCTTCGGGATGGATTTCGTACTCACGAATTTCACCGTCCTTGAGCTCGCCCACCAGGGTCGATGCACCCAGGCTGATTTCGTCCATGCCATCGCGGCCATACACCACCACCGCATGCTCGGCGCCCAAGCGTTGCAAGGCGCGCACCTGAATGCCCACCAGGTCCGCATGGAACACCCCCATCAGAATGTTGGGAGCACCTGCCGGGTTGGTCAGTGGTCCCAAAATATTGAACATGGTGCGCACGCCCAACTCCTTGCGCACAGGCGCAACGTTCTTCATGGCGGGGTGGTGATTGGGCGCAAACATGAAACCAATACCGGTTTGCGCGACTGACGCCGCGATGCGCTCGGGCGGGAGGTTGATGTTGATGCCCAGGCTTTCAAGCACATCGGCGCTGCCGGACTTGCTGCTGACGCTGCGCCCGCCGTGCTTGGCGGTTTTGGCGCCCGCAGCCGCAGCCACAAACATCGCGCAGGTGGAAATGTTGAAAGTGTGCGAGCCATCGCCGCCTGTACCCACAATGTCCACCAGGTGCTGGCGATCGGCGATCTCCACCTTGGTTGAAAATTCGCGCATCACCTCGGCAGCTGCCGTGATCTCGCCAATCGTTTCTTTCTTGACGCGCAAACCCGTCACGATGGCCGCCGTCATCAAGGGCGACATCTCGCCACTCATGATCAGGCGCATGAGGTGCAGCATTTCGTCGTGAAAAATTTCACGGTGGTCAATCACGCGTTGCAACGCTTCTTGTGGGGTGATCGTCATGTCGGCCTCCGGGGGGGTTCAGCGCACAAGGAAGTTTTTGAGCATGGCGTGGCCGTGCTCGGTCAGGATGGATTCGGGATGGAACTGCACACCCTCAATGTCGAGATCGGTATGGCGCACGCCCATGATCTCGCCATCGTCGGTCCAGGCCGTGACCTTCAGGCAGTCCGGACAGGAGGCCCGCTCGATCGCCAGCGAGTGGTAACGGTTGACCATGAATTGCTTTGGCAAGCCCGCGAACACACCTTCTTGTGTGGTGGTCATGACACTGGTCTTGCCATGCATCAGCTCTTGCGCCCGAACAATCTTGCCGCCAAAGGCGGCGCCCACGCTTTGGTGGCCCAAACACACACCCAAGATCGGTAGCTTGCCTGCAAAGTGCTGGATGGCCGCCACCGAAATACCCGCCTCGGCAGGCGAGCAAGGGCCAGGTGAAATCACCAATCGGTCGGGCTGGCGCGCCTCAATGCCTTCGAGCGTGATTTCGTCATTGCGATAGACCTCGACGTCTGCACCCAGCTCGCCAAAGTACTGCACGATGTTGTAGGTGAACGAATCGTAGTTGTCCACCATGAGGAGTTTGACGCGGCTCATTCCAGACCCTCCTCGACCATTTCGCTGGCACGCAACACGGCGCGGGCCTTGTGTTCGGTTTCTTTCCATTCCAGTTCGGGTACCGAGTCGGCCACCACACCCGCTGCAGCCTGGACATGCAGCATGCCGTCCTTGATGACGCCGGTGCGAATCGCAATGGCCACATCCATGTCACCCGCGTAGCTGATGTAACCGCAGGCACCCCCATAGACCCCGCGCTTGACGGGCTCGAGCTGGTCAATCAGTTCCATCGCGTGCACCTTGGGCGCGCCGCTCAAAGTGCCCGCCGGGAAGGAGGCTTTGAGCACATCCATGCTGGACAGCTCGGACTTGAGCAGGCCCTCCACATTGCTGACGATGTGCATCACATGGCTGTATCGCTCCACCGCAAACGCCTCGGTGACCTTGACGCTGCCGATTTGCGCGATACGGCCAATGTCGTTGCGTGCCAGATCGATCAGCATCACGTGTTCGGCACGCTCTTTGGGATCGGCCAGCAACTCCTGCTCGGCCGCCTTGTCGGCCTCGGGCGTAGCGCCACGTGGACGGGTACCCGCCAGTGGACGAATGGTGACTTTCTGCCCCGCCGGCGTGTGTTCCTGGCGCACCAGGATTTCGGGGGATGACCCCACCACATGGGCATCGTCCAGGTGGTAGTAATACATGTAGGGGCTGGGGTTGAGCGTGCGCAGGGCGCGGTACAGGCTCAGTGGGCTTTGCGCAAAGGGCTTGTTGATGCGCTGGCCCATCACGATCTGCATGAAGTCCCCCGCGCGGATCAGGCCCTTGGCGCGCTCCACAGCGGCCATGAAATCCTCTTTCGCGTAACCACGCTGTTCTTGCGTTTTGGCGCTGGGCAGCATGGGTGGCACCTGCACCGGCACACGCAGGCGGGCCTTGAGTTCGGCCAAGCGCGCTTGCGCACGTGCATAGGCCTGTGGCTCGCCGGGGTCGGCATAAACAATCAAGGACAGCTTGCCCGTCAGGTTGTCGATCACGGCCAGCTCTTCGCATTGCAGCAGGTGAATGTCGGGCATGCCAATGGTGTCGGGCGGGCAGCTGTGGGCCAGTTTCTTTTCGATGTGGCGCACCGTGTCATAACCAAAATAACCCGCCAAGCCGCCGCAAAAACGCGGCATGCCAGGCTGCAGCGCGACTTTGAAGCGCTTTTGGTAAGCCTCAATAAAGTCCAGCGGGTTGCCGTGATGGGTCTCGATCACGGCCCCATCACGCAGCACATCGGTTTTGGCCTGCTCGCCGAAACCACTGGCCTTGAGCGCCACGCGGGCGGGCAAACCGATGAAGCTGTAGCGCCCGAAGCGCTCACCGCCCACCACGGATTCCAGCAAAAAGCTGTTGCTCCCCTGATCTTGCACATGGGCCAGCTTCAGGTACAGAGACAAAGGGGTTTCGAGGTCGGCAAAGGCCTCTTGCATCAAGGGGATGCGGTTGTAGCCTGCAGTGGCTAGCGTTTGAAATTCAGACTCGGTGATCATGGACATCTGCCTTGGTCAACGCCTGACAGTACAGGCGGTTCATTCATCCGGTGCTCCAGAACGTTGGAGCGCATGGGTGGCGCACAGCGCCAGAAAAGATCAATCAGGCTGGCTGACGCCAGGGCCAGGCTCCCCGGCCATATGCACAAATGCGGGCCGACAGGCTGACTGCTTGGGATGAAAGGGGCATGCACAACATGATGGCATCAAGTTTAGCGCAAAGCCAGGCAGGGTCCGATCTGGTCGAGCCGATCCAGCCAGGCCAGGGCGGGGGTTTGCCGAATGTCCTGCCCATGGTTGTAGCCATAGGTCATCAGCACGAGCGGCAAGCCCGCTGCATTCGCAGCCTGCGCATCATTGACTGAGTCACCCACCATCAAGGTATTCGCAGGGTTGGTGCCCAGCGCCTCGCACGCCTTGAGCAAGGGCAAGGGATCGGGTTTCTTGCGTTCAAAACTGTCACCGCCATAAACCACTGCAAAGGCAGCCGCCAGACCCAGCTTGTCCAGCAGGTCTTGCGCAAAAGCTACAGGCTTGTTGGTGACACAGGCCATGTGCAGTCCTTGGTTGCGCAACAGCGCCAAACCTTCGGTCACACCCGGATAGGTCTGCGCAAACTGACCATTGATGTCACGGTAATGCTGCTGGTAGGCGGCCCAGACGCGGGGGTAGTACGCACCCACCGTCAGCGCCGGACAGGCGCAACCCACGCCCTTGACGGCTTCTTGTGAGAGTTGGTGTCCAAGCACGCTTCGGATCAGGTGCTCAGAACCCTTGCCCACCGCACGCTCAACCCACTCGGGCGCCAGGGCAGGCCAACCCAGTTCGGACATGCACCGATTGAGGGCCACCACAAAGTCCCCCAAGGTGTCGACCAGGGTGCCGTCCAGGTCAAGCACCACCGCCTGCGCGCGCATGTTCACTTCAGGGCTGCACGCATCTGGTCAATCACACCTTTGTAGTCTGGCTTGCCGAAAATGGCGCTTCCCGCCACAAAGGTGTCGGCACCGGCATCAGCCACACGGCGAATGTTGTCGGCCTTGATGCCCCCATCGACTTCCAGACGGATGTCACGGCCACTGCGCTCAATCCATTTGCGGGCCTGTTCCACTTTACGCAGGGCCGAATCGATGAAGCTTTGACCCCCAAAGCCTGGGTTGACGCTCATGATCAAGATCAGATCAATGTCGTCAATGGTCCACTCCAGCACGTCCAGCGGCTCGGCCGGGTTGAACACCAGCCCGGCTTTAACGCCTTTGCTTTTAATGGCTTGCACGCTGCGGTGCACATGCGCGCTGGCGTCCGGATGAAAACTGATCAGGTCAGCGCCCGCCTCGGCAAATGACGCGGCCAGCGCATCGACCGGCGAGATCATGAGGTGCACATCGATCGGCACAGCCTCGCCTGCAGGCGTTTTGGCATGTGGTTTAAGTGCCTGGCACACCATGGGGCCAAAGGTCAGGTTGGGCACGTAATGGTTGTCCATCACGTCAAAGTGGATCCAGTCCGCGCCAGCGGCAATCACGTTGCGCACTTCTTCGCCCAAGCGGGCGAAATCGGCAGACAGGATGGAGGGGGCAATGCGGTAAGTGGTGCTCATACGCTTATTGTCGCAGTTGCAGCGGTTAAGCTAGCGGCTATGGGTGAATTTGAGCTGATCGACCGCTACTTCAAACAAGCCGCCACGCAAGGCCGCGCCGTGTTGGGCATTGGGGACGATTGCGCGTTGTGGCGCCCCACCCTGGGACAAGATCTCGCTCTGTCTTGTGACATGCTGGTGCAGGAGCGCCATTTTCTGCCCGACGCCGATCCGCACTGCCTGGGTCACAAGGCCCTGGCCGTCAACCTCAGCGACCTGGCTGCCTGCGGCGCCACACCGCGTGCCTTCTTGCTGGCCATGGCTTTGCCGGTGGCCAACGAAGCCTGGCTGGCTTCATTTTCTGCCGGCATGCTGTCGTTGGCCCAAGCCCACGGCTGCGAACTCATCGGTGGAGACACCACCTCGGGCCCCTTGAATCTGAGCATCACCGTCATGGGCGAAGTGCCCACGGGGCAGGCGTTGCTGCGCAGTGCAGCCCAAGTGGGCGACGACATTTATGTCAGCGGCCATTTGGGCGATGCACGTCTGGCTCTGGAAGCGCGGCTTGGTCGCATTCAATTGCCCGCAGGTGTTCTGGCGTTTTGCGCTGAACGCCTGGACACGCCGACACCCCGTGTTGCACTCGGCATCGCATTGCGCGGCATTGCCCATGCCTGCGCAGACATCAGCGATGGCTTGCTCGGTGACCTGGGCCACATCCTCAAAGCCAGTCAGGTAGGGGCTGAGCTGGATGTAGCGGTCATTCGCACGCTGTGTGCGAGCGCGCAGTCAGTTGCCTTGCCCGCTGACGTGCTCAACACCTGCACCTTGACGGGTGGTGACGACTACGAGCTGCTCTTCACCGCACCCACTCAAGCCCGCGCTGCGGTTGCGCAAGCCGCTCTTGACAGTCAAACGCCCGTCACGTGCATTGGCACCATCACCGCTTCAGGTGTCGTCCTGCGCGACCACGAGCAACTGCTGGATGCTGCGTCCTTTTCTTCATTTGACCACTTTGCCTGACCATGGCCATACGTCCCTCACCTGCTTTTTTATGGCGTCACCCTGCCCACTGGCTGGCCTTGGGTTTTGGCTCCGGCCTCTCACCCAAAGCGCCCGGTACCGTGGGCACACTGTGGGGCTGGCTGGCCTGGTGGCCCTTGTCACTGTGGTTGACCCCCATGCAGCAAGGTGTGCTGATCGCCCTTGCGACGATGGTGGGCTGGTGGGCCTGCAAAGTGACCGCCGAGCATTTGCAAATGAACGATCCCGGCGCGATCGTTTGGGACGAAATCGTAGCCATCTGGCTGGTGCTCTGGGCGCTTGGCCCTTTGCCTTTAGGCCTGCAGCTGCTCGCCTTTGCCTTGTTCCGTTTTTTTGATGCCGTCAAACCAGGTCCTGTGGCCTGGGCTGACCAACGCTTCAAAGGCGATGGTTGGCGAGGCGCCTTTGGCATCATGGTCGATGATTTTGTGGCCGCGGCATGCACACTGATCTGCTTGGGTACCGTGCTTTGGGCGCTCAAATGAATAACTTGCTGACCACCTTGGCCGCCGCCCTGCACACTCGGCAATGGACGCTGTGCACTGCTGAAAGCTGCACGGGCGGTTTGATTGCAGCCACCTGCACCGAGTTGAGCGGTTCGAGTGTCTGGTTCGATCGTGGTTTCGTGACTTATTCCAACGCCGCCAAAACGCAGATGCTGGGTGTATCCACATCGCTGATTTCCCAGCACGGTGCGGTGAGCGAAGCCGTGGCGAAAGCCATGGCCGAAGGTGCGGCTCGGCGGTCTGGTTGCCAAGTTTCAGTGGCTGTGACGGGTATTGCTGGTCCCACTGGGGGTAGTCCGGAAAAACCCGTTGGAACAGTGTGGATCGCTTGGCACATTCATGGACAGACCGAAGCCGCCCATCATGTATTCAGCGGTGACCGGCAACACGTGCGAAACAATACGGTGGAACGCGCATTGCAAGGTTTGCTGGACCGACTGCCCTGATCCCAACAAAGAGCCTCACGCCACACCCAAAAATGCAAAAAGCCCGCTGAATTTCAGCGGGCTTTTTTGATTGGTTGCGGGGGCCGGATTTGAACCAACGACCTTTGGGTTATGAGCCCAACGAGCTACCTGCTGCTCTACCCCGCAATATGTCTTTATATATTATAAGAATAAATTTTAAAAAATGGAGCTAACTACATTAGATATTAAAGAGCCGGGATTAAATGTCCTACCACCTGGGGTTGAAAGATACGTTGTTGAAGGAGGTGGATTAACTGGAACGGAAGGCTTACCACTACCAGTAGTAA
>JALRIL010000088.1 GCA_023255445.1 Limnohabitans sp.
GGTGGGGATGGGCACTTCTGCGCCGCGCGACTTCATCAAGTCGATCACGGCTTTGGCTTCGCCCACCAAGTCGTGCTCGGCCAAGCTCTTGCCGATGTTCAGGCCAGCGGCCAGCATGAACGTGTTGGCAATGCCGCCACCCACGATGAGCTGGTCCACATTGTTGGCCAGGCTCTTGAGGATGGTCAGCTTGGTGGACACCTTGGAGCCCGCCACGATGGCGGCCAACGGGCGTTTGGGGTTGGCCAGGGCTTTGCTGATGGCGTCGATCTCGGCGGCCAGCAAGGGGCCTGCGCAGGCGATGGGGGCAAACTGGGCGATGCCATAGGTTGTGCCTTCGGCCCGATGGGCGGTGCCAAAGGCGTCGTGCACGAAGATGTCGCACAGCGCAGCCATTTTGCGGGCCAGCTCTTCGTTGTTCTTTTTCTCGCCTTTGTTGACACGGCAATTTTCCAGCATGACCAGCTGGCCCGGTTGCACGGTCACGCCATCCACCCAGTTGGACACTAGGGGCACTTCGCGGCCCAGCAGCTCGCCCATGCGCTTGGCCACGGGGGCGAGCGAGTCTTCGGGTTTGAACTCGCCTTCGGTGGGGCGGCCCAGGTGGCTGGTGACCATGACGGCAGCGCCAGCCTTCAGCGCCATTTCGATGGCAGGCACGCTGGCGCGGATGCGGGTGTCTTCGGTGATATTGCCGGCATCGTCTTGCGGCACGTTCAGGTCAGCGCGGATGAACACGCGCTTGCCGGAGGCTTTGCCCTGGGCACAGAGGTCGGAAAAACGGATCACGTTCATGGGGTTCTTTCCTGATCAAAACAGCCTGCCCATTTTAAGAGTCCACCCTCACCCCGGACTGACGCCCTTCAGGTTCGTTCCCCGAACAATCGCAGCTCTTGGCAACTTACCAGCCCAGGCCCAGGTGCAACGGCAGGTACACGCCCATACCCCCCACGATGGTCCACAGCACATTGCGCTTCCAGAAAAAAACGGCAGCCCCCATCATGGCCGCGTAAATACGCGCATCCTGCAGAGTCGAGATCATCTGCCCCTGGCTCATGAACACCTCGGGCGCGATCACAGCCGACAACGCCGCAATCGGCGCATATTGCAGCCCCCGCTGGGCCCACCCCGGCAGATGCCAGGGTTTGCTCGACATGAAAAAGAAACCCCGAGTGATGACGGTCACCACCGTCAGGCCCGCAATCACGAGCACGATCCAAACCTCATGTCCCGTCATGCTGCGGCTCCTGTGCGGGGTTGAATTTTTTCCACCGTAAGCGCGAGGATCACCGCCACCGCAATCGCCACCACAATGTTGAGCTTCAACGGCAAGGCAAACGCCAGCACGGCCGCCACCGCCGCCACCGCCGCAGCCATGATGCGCAGGCGCGAACTGGCCAGCGAGCACTGAATACCGATCAGACACAAAATGCCTGCAAAGCCCAGCCCCCATTGCGTGGGAATGAAATTGGCCAGGGCGATGCCGACCAGGCTGGCCGAAATCCAGCTGAGCCAGTTGCAGAAATAGTTGCCAGTGAACCAGGCCTCCTGCTCCAGCAATACCGCGGGCGTTTTACCGGGGTGCGGGTACTGGCGCACAAAGAGCACATAGGTGATGTCACCCGTCAGGTAGGCGTGCCACATGCGCTGCACCAGTGGCAGGTGCATCAGGTAATCGCGCAAATGCAGGCTGAACACCACAAAGCGCAGGTTGACGCAAAACGCTGTGGCCAGAATCACCCAGATGGGAGCCCCGGCAATGATCAATGGCGTGGCGGCCAGCTGCGCGCTGCCTGCAAACACAAAAATGGTCATGGCCACAGCCTCGAACACACTCAGGCCGGACTTGACCATGGCCACGCCAGTCATCATGCCCCAAGCTGCAATCCCCGGCGCCTGGGGCAGCAGCGCACGCAGCCCGTCCATGAAGGCCGGGTGCTGGCGCAAACGCGCTTGCAAAAACATCATGCGGACAACCTTTGGCCGACCTGCAACGGGCAGCCGCGCAAAAAGTCTGCCGCGCTCAAGCGCTTGCCGCCTGGACGTTGCAGCTGCGTCAGGCACAGCTGCCCTTGCCCACAGGCCACGCGCACGCCGCTGGCATCAGCTTGCACCACCGTGCCTGGCTCAGCGGCCTGGGTCAACGGCTCTGCCGTCGCAGCCCAGAGTTTGAGCACCTCGGTCGCGCCGTTGTGAAGCAAAGGCACCGTCATGCCGGGGAAAGGGTCAAAGGCACGGATACGACGCGCCAGCATCGCGGCGGGCAAAGCCCAGTCCAGCGCGGCCTCGGCTTTTTCGATCTTGTGCGCGTAAGTGACGCCCTCGGCTGGTTGGGGTGTGCGCACCAGCGCATCGGGCTGCGCCAGCGCCTGCACAATGCACTCGCCACCCAGCGCGGCCAACTGGTCGTGCAACGTCGCTGTGGTGGCGTCCAGCGCTATCGGCATGCTGCGCACCAGCAGCATGTCGCCCGTGTCCAGCCCGGCGTCCATCTGCATGATGGTGATGCCGGTTTGTGCATCGCCCGCTTCAATGGCCCGATGAATCGGCGCGGCACCGCGCCAGCGGGGCAACAGCGAAGCATGAATATTCAGACAACCGCGCGGCGGCAAGTCCAGCGTCCACTGCGGCAGGATCAGGCCATAGGCGGCCACCACCATGCACTCGGCATTCGCAGCCAGCAAGGCCTCGCGAGTCGCTGCGGCCTCCTCGGGGTATTTGCCGTCCAGGCGCAAGCTGCGCGGTTGCTGCACGAGCACGCCATGCTCCAGCGCCCACTGTTTGACGGGCGAGGCCTGCAGCTTCATGCCCCGGCCAGCGGGGCGGTCAGGCTGGGTCAGCACCAGCACAATGTCGTGGCCAGCCGCATGCAAAGCCGCCATGGCCTCGCGTGCAAATTCGGGCGTTCCCGCAAAAACAATGTTCAAGCGCGCTCCTGCGTTCAGCGCTGATCGTCGCGCAAGGACTTGGCCAGCTTGGTCTTGATGCGACCGAGCTTGAGCGGCGAGAGGTACTCCACAAACACCTTGCCCATGAGGTGGTCCATCTCGTGCTGGATGCAAATAGCCAGCAGGCCCTCGGCCTCAAGGGTTTGTGGCTTGCCGTCGCGGTCCAGTGCACTGACTTTGACGGCCGTGGAGCGTTCCACACCATCGTAAATACCGGGCACAGAGAGGCACCCTTCGTCGCCCTTGACGCGCTCGTCGCTGGCCCACAACAGCTCGGGGTTGATCAGCACCAGCGGCTTGTCGCGCTCCTCGGAAGTGTCGATCACCACCACACGCTCGTGCACATCAATCTGCGTGGCCGCCAGGCCAATGCCGTTGGCGTGGTACATGGTCTCGAACATGTCGTCGAGCAAGGTTTGGATGCGCGCATCCACGGCCTGCACGGGCTTGGCCACGGTATGCAGGCGGGGATCGGGGTATCGAAGAATAGAGAGCAATGCCATGGGCTGTATTTTCGCAGACCTTCAAAACCCTGTTGACCACTTGCCTTGCCGTCAAACGGCTTTGCGGCCAGAATGAGTCCATAGAGCCCCCGAGGGCCACGACAGGGAGACACGATGCTGACTGACCACGACGAACTGGGCGCCTGGCTGCGCCTGTTGCTCACCCCCGGCGTTGGCCCGGAAACCGCACGCAAGCTGATGGCCGCCTTGGGGGCGCCGCAGACCCTCTGGCAATGCAGCCACAGCGATTGGGCAAGAGTGGTGAGTGCCCGCATCGCACTGGCCATGGCGCAGGAACCCGAAGAGCTTCAGCCCCTGCTGCACACCACATGGGCCTGGCTGCAAGCCGATCCGGGTCATCGCGCCATCGTCACCCTCGGCGACAAGGACTACCCCGCCGCCCTGCTGCAAACCGAAGACCCGCCGGCCCTGCTGTACGCCATGGGCCAGATCGGGCAACTCGAACACCTGCACGCCAGCCGGGCGCTGGCGATGGTCGGCAGCCGCAACCCCACACCCCAAGGCAAGCTCAACGCTCACGCTTTTGCACGCAACCTCTCGCAAACGGGTCTGACCATCGTCTCAGGATTGGCACTGGGCATCGACGGCGCCGCGCACGAAGGCGCTCTTGAAGGCGCAATCCCTGGACACATCGCCACCATCGCCATGGTGGGCACCGGGCTGGACCGCGTCTACCCGCGCAGCCACTTGCAGCTGGCACACCGCATTGCGCAACAGGGTCTCATCCTGTCCGAATACCCGCTGGGCACGCCACCTCGCCCCGAAAACTTTCCGCGACGCAATCGCATCATTTCGGGCTTGAGCCAAGGCACGCTGGTGGTCGAAGCCGCGCTTGAATCAGGGTCGCTCATCACCGCCCGGCAAGCGCTGGACCAGGGCCGCGAAGTGTTCGCCATTCCCGGCTCGATCCACTCGCCGCAAAGCAAAGGCTGCCACGCCCTCATCCGCCAAGGCGCCAAGCTGGTGGAGTCCGCACAGGATGTACTTGAAGAACTGCACACGCCCGACCCCACAGCCCAATTACCGCTGACGCTGGAACCCACCCCACCAGAAACCGGCCTGCTGTCGCACTTGGGCCATGACCCGGTCAGTCTGGACACCTTGCAGTCCCGCACAGGACTGGACACGCCCCACCTTCAGGCCGAGCTGTTTGATCTGGAGCTGGCCGGCCAGGTCGAGCGTCTACCCGGCGGGCTGTTTCAGCGTGTAGTGCGGGCATGAAAACACAAAAGGCCCCGATGGGGCCTTTTGCACTTGGAGCGAACCGGTCAAACCACGGCGCCGTGGTTTTCGTCGGAAGGGTCGCCTTCTTTTTTGACAGCCTTGACAAGATCTTCGCGTTTGACGCCCAGCCACATGGCAATAGCCGCAGCCACAAACACCGACGAGTAAATGCCGAACAAAATACCAATGGTCAGCGCCATGGCAAAGTAGTGCAACGTCTCGCCCCCGAACAGCAGCATGGACACCACCATGATCTGCGTGGAGCCCTGGGTGATGATGGTGCGACTGATGGTGGAGGTGATGGCGTTGTCGATGA
>JALRIL010000176.1 GCA_023255445.1 Limnohabitans sp.
GCCGCCACCGACCAAAGCCACGGCACTGGCCGAATGGTGCGGCTGGCCCGTGGGGCGTTGCGCCCAGCGGGCCACATCAAAGCGCCCGGCCAGGCTGGCCACCGCCGCCGACTCCAGCGCGTCTTCGATCGACATGGGCGGCAGCAAACCCGCAAAGCGCTGGGCCAGCATGGATTTGCCCGAGCCCGGTGGGCCGACCATGAGCAGCGAGTGGCCTCCTGCGGCGGCGATTTCCAGCACCCGTTTCACGCCGGCTTGGCCTTTCACATCGGCCAGGTCAGCGTAGCGTGGTGGTGCATGAGGCACAGAGGTCGCCATGCGCACCCAGCCCTCGCCCGGCTCCGGCGGGGGCTCGTTGGAGGGTGGCAGGAACTGTTGCACCACGTCGAGCAAATGCCGGGCCCGGAAGACTTCGGCGTCCGGTGCGAGGGCGGCCTCTTCGGCGCTGCCTGGGGGCAACACCAGCCGGGTGCGCACGTGTTGCTGGCGCAGCACCAGGCTCATGGCCAGGGCACCACGCACCGGGCGCAGTTCGCCCGACAGCGACAACTCGCCCGCGAATTCGTAGCCTTCCAGCTTGCTGGCGTCGATCTGCCCGCTGGCGGCCAATATGCCCAGCGCAATCGGCAAGTCCAGCCGCCCGGAGTCTTTGGGCAAGTCGGCCGGGGCCAGGTTGACGGTGATGCGCTGGTTGTGCGGAAAGTCGAGCCCACTGTTTTGCAGTGCCGAGCGCACGCGCTCCCTAGCCTCTTTTACCTCCACATCGGCCAACCCCACCAAGGTAAAGCTGGGCAGGCCATTGGCCATGTGCACCTCGACCGTGACCGCGGGCGCCTGCAGCCCCACCAAGGCGTGGCTATGCACCAAAGCAAGACCCATATGTCCTCCCTTGCCCCATCGTGGTGCACTAGCAAGGTGCGCGGGGGCGATTGTTGTGTGTTCGGTGTCTTTGCACAGGCATTCGAGCACGGATTGGAGGGTGCAAAGAAGGGGAAAAGCCCGAATACAGGCACTTTTGCGGGTTGGCACGGTCCCTGCTAGATGGGTGTGACCTATCTTCAAAAGGAGTTCATCCATGAAAGCTATCGCCTCCAAATCGTTCGTTCTGGCTGCCCTGATTGCTGCCCCCTTGGTGGCCAGCGCGCAGCTGTCGACCAACGTGTCGCTGGTGTCCAACTACAAGTTCCGTGGGCAGGATCAGGACCTGAGCAAGACAACCGCGGTGAAGCCGGCTTTGCAAGGCGGGTTTGACTATGCCTTTAGCAATGGCCTGTATGTGGGTAACTGGAACTCCAACATCAATTTCAATGGGGCAGGTAGCCTTGAAATGGACGTGTATGGCGGCTACAAAGGCGAACTCAGTGGCGTGGGTTACGACGTTGGCGTGCTCAAGTACGCATACCCCAGTCAAGCTACTGCCAACACGACCGAGGCCTATTTGGGGCTGAGTTATGGTGCTTTCAGCGCCAAATACTCCAGCACCATTTCGGACAAGTATTTCGGTTTTTCAAAAGCCGCTTACGTGAATGTTTCCTACGCACAAGAGATCAGCAAAGGCCTGACATTGAAGGCGGCAGTGGGCCATACAAACTTTAAGGACGCTGCGGATGTGGACTTCTCTGATTACAGCGTTGGCGCTTCCTACGACCTGGGCGAAGGCTACAGCGTCACCGGTGCAGTTGTGGGTGCCACCAAGAAGTCAGTTTTGGCCTACAGCGACATCAATAAAAACCGCTTCATCCTGACCTTCACCAAGGCCATGTAATTCAAAGGCATCACGCCTCAATTTTCAAAAAGGAGCCATCATGAAACTGGTGACCGCCATCATCAAACCCTTCAAGCTGGACGAGGTGCGTGAAGCACTCTCGGGCATCGGCGTGCAGGGCATCACCGTGACCGAAGTCAAAGGCTTTGGTCGTCAAAAAGGCCATACCGAGCTGTACCGCGGCGCCGAGTACGTGGTCGACTTTCTGCCCAAGGTCAAGATCGAAGCGGCCGTGTCCAACGAGCTGGTCGATCGCGTGATCGAAGCCATCGAAGCCGGTGCCCGCACCGGCAAGATTGGCGACGGCAAGATCTTCGTCTATGACGTGGAACAAGTGGTCCGCATCCGTACCGGCGAGACCGGTGCCGAGGCCCTGTAATTCCCTCAGAAAGAGAGTGTTCAACATGAAAAAACTATTGACTTCTGCCGCTGTGGGGCTGGGTTTGCTGGGCAGCGCTGCTGTGGCGTTTGCACAGGCCGCCGCACCTGAAGCGGCCGCTGCCGTGGCCGAGGCGGCCGCACCTGCTGCTGCCGTGATCGTGCCCAACAAAGGCGATGTGGCCTGGATGATGTTGTCGACCTTGCTTGTCATCATGATGGCTGTGCCCGGCCTGGCCCTGTTCTACGGGGGGCTCGTGCGCAGCAAGAACATGCTGTCGGTGCTGATGCAGGTGCTGGTGGTGTTCTCCATGATCACCGTGTTGTGGGCCATGTACGGCTACAGCGTGGCGTTTGGTGGCGAGGGTCTGATCATTGGCAACTTTGACAAACTCTTCCTCAAAGGTGTGACCCTGAGCTCACTGGCTGACACGTTCACGCCGGACGTCAAAATCCCCGAGCTGATTTTTGTCGCGTTCCAGTCCACGTTTGCTGGCATCACCTGTGCCCTGATCGTTGGCTCGTTTGCCGAGCGCATCAAGTTCAGCGCTGTGCTCCTTTTCTCTGCCCTGTGGTTCACGTTCAGCTACCTGCCGATCGCCCACATGGTATGGGGTGCCGGTGGTTACCTGCTGGGCAAGGGCGCTCTGGACTTCGCTGGCGGCACGGTGGTGCACATCAACGCCGCTGTGGCCGGTCTGGTGGGTGCATACATGGTGGGCAAGCGTATTGGTTATGGCCGTGAATCCATGGCGCCCCACAGCCTGACACTGACCATGGTGGGTGCTTCCCTGCTGTGGGTGGGCTGGTTCGGTTTCAACGCTGGCTCCAACCTGGAGTCCAACGCAGGTGCCACACTCGCTTTCATCAACACACTGCTGGCGACTGCTGCTGCCGTGATGGCCTGGAGCGTGGGCGAAGCCCTGAGCAAAGGCAAAGCCTCCATGCTGGGCGCGGCGTCGGGCGCTGTGGCAGGTCTGGTGGCCATTACCCCTGCCTGTGGCACGGTGGGCCCGATGGGCGCCATCATCATCGGTCTGGTCGGCGGCTTCCTGTGTCTGTGGGGTGTGACGGGCCTGAAAAAACTGTTGGGCGCTGACGACTCGCTGGATGTCTTTGGTGTGCACGGTGTGGGCGGTATCGTCGGCGCGTTGCTGACCGGCGTGTTCGCTTCGCCATCGTTGGGTGGCACGGGTGCCGAAGACTTCTCGATCGCGCATCAGCTGTATGTGCAGGCCGAAGGCGTGCTCATCACCCTGGTGTGGTCCGCAGTGGTGGCCTATGTCTGCTACAAAATTGTGGATGTGGTCATCGGCCTGCGCGTGACTGAAGAGTCCGAGCGTGAAGGCCTGGACATCACCAGCCACGGCGAATCGGCCTACCACGGTTGATCGTTCAGGCAGGGCCGGCAACGGCCCGCCTGCCCCACAGCCCGCTGCACCCTGGTGCGCGGGCTGTTTCTTTTGGGGTACCAATTGCGTCCTTGGTCTTCGTCAAGCCATGCCTTGTCGCACAATGCCAGCATGAACCTTGGCAACTGGCAACAAATCACGCATCAACCCGACGGCCTGAGCGAATCGCCGTTCTGGCACCCGCATGAGCAGCGTCTGTATTGGGTCGACATTCCCGGCAAACGCCTGGCGCGGCTGCAGATGGACGAGCAAGGCCAGGCGCAAGGTGATGTGGCGTACTGGCCGCTGACGCAGGAGCCGGGTTGCATTGCGCCTGCGCAAGACGGAGGCCTGGTGCTGGCTTTGCGCGACGGTATCTACCGTGCGCGCCACTGGGGTGGCGAGCTGCAATTGTTGGCGACAGCGCCCTATGACAACGCCAAGCTGCGCTTCAATGATGGCAAATGCGATGCACAAGGCCGCTTTTGGGCGGGTAGCTTGTATGAACCCAAGGACCGGGCCATGGGCGTGCTCTACATGTTCGATGCGCAGGGCCTGCACCCCATGATGGACGGGGCCACCACTGCCAACGGACTGGCCTGGTCGCCCGACGGCCGCACAGCCTATTGGGCCGATACGGCTGCGCACCAGGTGCGGGCCTTTGATGCGGATACGGTCTCGGGTCAACTCTCCAACGGACGTGTGTTTCACCAGGCCGAGCCCAAACCGGCCGGCTGGGCCTGGGGTGATGCGGCGCCCTATGGCGGTCGTCCGGATGGCGCCGCGATGGATGCCGAGGGCTGTTACTGGAGCGCGCAGTACGAGGGCCAGCGTCTTCTGCGACTGTCGCCCACTGGCGAGGTGTTGGCCGAGGTGCCCACCCCCATGCCCTGCCCCACCATGCCCTGTTTTGGCGGTACTGACTTGCAAACGCTGTTCATCACCAGCGCACGCCAGGGCCGCAGCGCGGCCGAGTTGGCCCGCCACCCCGGCGCGGGCTGCATCTGGCGTCTGCGTGTGCAGGTGCCCGGTCTGGGCGTGAATTTCTGGACAGGCCGTTGAGGTCGGCGGCACGGCAAATTTCCGGCACAGCGCCAGTTCAAAAAATTCAAGCCAGCTGGGCGTGCGGGGGGTTACCATCGCCAGCATGCAAGTGCAACTCCACACTCTTCAAGACGCCGTGCGTCAGGCCGCGGCCGAGCGCAAGGTGCTGCGTCTGCGCGGCGGCGGCACCAAGGACTTTCTGGGCCAAGACCTGCACGGTGAGGTGCTTGAAACCCGCAGCTACGCTGGCATCATCAGCCACGAACCTTCCGAGCTGGTGATCACCGCCCGTGCGGGCACGCCCTTGGCCGAGGTGGAAGCCGTGCTGGCGTCCAAGGGTCAATGCCTGGCGTTCGAGCCGCCGCATTTTGGCCCGCAGGCCACCGTCGGTGGCATGGTCGCAGCTGGCTTGTCTGGCCCGGCGCGAGCCAGTGTGGGTGCGGTGCGCGACTTTATTCTGGGTGCACGCTTCATCAACGGCAAGGGTGAAGACCTGACTTTTGGTGGCCAGGTCATGAAAAACGTGGCGGGTTACGACGTCAGCCGCTTGCTGGCGGGCAGCTGGGGCACCTTGGGCATCATCACCGAGGTCAGCCTCAAGGTCCTGCCCGTGGCGCCTGCCGAGGCGACCTTGATGTGCGCCGGGCTGGCGCAGGCCGAGGCGCTGGAACTGCTGCACCGCTGGGGTGGTCAGCCATTACCCTTGAATGCCAGCGCCTGGGTACATGACACCACGGCGCAGCCTGCGCAGGACATGCTGTTTGTGCGCCTGCGGGGCGCTCTGGCTGCGGTGGCATCGGCTGTGGGCACGATGACGGCCGATGCGCAAGCCTTGGGAGCCCAAGTTACGCACATGGACAATGCGCAGGTGGCGGCCGATTGGGTGGCCAGCCGCGAGCAGACCTTGCCCTTTTTTACCCCCCCGTCGGATGCGCTGTGCCTTTGGCGTCTGTCGGTGCCGCAAACGGCACCGGTGTTGAACCTGCCTTATGCCCAATATATTGAGTGGCACGGCGCGCAGCGCTGGTTGTGGGCGCCGGCGTCTGCGGCTGAAGCGTTGCGCGAGACCACGCAGCGCGTAGGCGGGCATGCCACCCTGATGCGTACCAGCCGCAGTGCTGGCGACGCAGACAAACAGGTGGGCGTGTTCAGCCCGATGTCGGCCGTGTTGCAGCGCATTCAACGGGATTTGCAGCAACAGTTTGACCCGCATGGCGTGTTTGCCACGGGCCGCATGGGAGCTTGAGATGCAGACCAATCTTGCCCCCGAATACCAAGGCACGGCCGATGGCCAGGAGGCCGAAGCCATCTTGCGCAAGTGCGTGCATTGCGGTTTTTGTACGGCCACCTGCCCCACCTACCAGTTGCTCGGCGACGAGCTGGACGGCCCGCGTGGCCGCATCTACCTGATCAAGCAGGTGCTCGAAGGCGCCGAGCCCACACGTAAAACGCAAGAGCACCTGGACCGCTGCCTGACCTGCCGCAACTGCGAGAGCACCTGCCCCAGCGGCGTGCAGTATGGGCACTTGATCGACATTGGCCGCAAAGTGGTCGAAGCCAAAGTGCCGCGTCCGTTGCCCGAACGCGCCGTGCGCTGGGCGCTCAAGGAGGGCTTGCCCTCGCCTGTGTTTGCGCCCGCCATGAAGCTGGGCCAATTGGTGCGCGAGGTGTTGCCCGAAAAGCTCAAAGCCAAAGTGCCTGCGCCGCAAGATGCCGGCATGTGGCCTACCCGTAAGCACGCACGCAAGATGTTGATGTTGGCTGGCTGCGTACAACCGGCCATGAGCCCCAACATCAACAGCGCCACGGCACGCGTGTTGGACGCTTGCGGCATTGAAACCGTGATCGCACCCAAGGCGGGGTGTTGTGGTGCGGTCAAGTTTCACCTCAACGACCAAGCGGGCGGCATGGATGAAATGCGCGCCAACATCGATGCCTGGTGGCCCGAGGTGAGCAGTGGTGCCGTAGAAGCGATCGTGATGAACGCGTCGGGTTGCGGTGTGACGGTCAAGGAGTATGGCCATGCCCTTCGTCACGACCCGGACTACGCGGCCAAGGCAGAGCGCATCAGCGCCATGACGCGTGACGTCAGCGAATTGTTGCCCATGCTCATGCCCGAGCTCAAGGCACGTATCCAGCCCGAAGCTTTGCGCGAAGCGGGCCTTCAGGCCTTCCACCCGCCGTGCACCTTGCAGCATGGTCAACAGCTCAAAGGTGGGGTCGAAAAGCACCTGGGCGCGCTGGGCTTCGAGGTCAAAACAGCCTGCAACGAGGCGCACTTGTGCTGCGGTTCAGCGGGCACGTATAGCGTGTTGCAACCCGAACTGTCGTTGCAGTTGCGCGATCGCAAGCTGGGCCACTTGAAGGCGTTGGATCCGCAAGGCATTGTCAGCGCCAACATTGGCTGCATCACGCACTTGCAAAGTGGTACGGCGTTGCCGGTACAGCACTGGATCGAGCTGCTGGACGCAGTCTTGCGCCCGACACATTGAACGTCAGTTTGAGCCCAGCGCTTGCTCAATGGCCGCGCTGAGTTTGTCCGGCGGTGTTTGCGGTGCAAAGCGTTGCACCACCTGACCGTCGCGACCCACAAGAAACTTGGTGAAGTTCCATTTGATGGCCTGTGTACCCAGCAGGCCTGGAGCTTGTTGCTGGAGCCATCGGTAAAGCGGGTGAGCGCTGGTGCCATTGACCTCGATTTTGGCCATCATCTGGAAATTCACGCCAAAGTTGCGTTGGCAAAAGTGCGCAATGTCTTGCGCATTGCCCGGCTCTTGGCCTCCAAACTGGTTACAAGGAAAACCCATCACCACCAGCCCTTGGGTCGCGTAGTGTTGGTGCAGCGCTTCGAGGCCGGCCAGTTGCGGGGTGAAGCCGCAGGCGCTGGCGGTGTTGACAATCAACAGCACCTTGCCTTGCAACGTTGACAGGGGCAGGGTCTGGCCGTCCAGGGTGGTGGCCGTGAAGTCGAAGGCGTTCATGTGGACACTTGTTGAACATGTGAGGCGCGTTCGGGCCAGCCCACGGCCAGCAGCGCCGCCAGCACAATCAGGCTGCCGCCTGCCGCCGTGCGCAGACTCCATTCGGAGGCGCCCAGAACATAAGACGAAACGCTGGCAAACACCACTTCCGACAACATGACCAAGGCTGTGGTGTGCGCTGGCAGATGGGCCGCGCCGAGCTGAAGCGCAAAGTTGCCAAACAAGAAGGCGGTGGACAAGGCCAGCGCCCAAGGCGCCCATGCCAGGACATGCCCGCTCACATCAGGCACAGGTGCAATGATGCCTGCGCCCAAGGCCATCAAGGCGGTCAGCGCAGCCATGCTCGCGCCCCCTCCAAACATGGCCAGCATGCGGGCACTGTCGGGGGTGTCGCGCAACTTCAGCAGCAAAGCGTTGGTCACTGCAAAACTGAGACCGCCCAGAAGCGCCAGCACATCGGGCAAGGACTGTGGAACAGGCCAAGGTGTTTCAGGTGTTTTGAGAACGATCACCAGGCCGCACAAAGCCAGGGCCAGTCGCCACAAAGCCCGTGCGTGCGGACGCTCGCCCAGCAGCCACCAGGCCACCAGCACCGACCAGGCCGGCATCAGGTAAAACAGCAGCACCACGCGCACCACATCGCCCACCGTGACGGCCCAGTTAAAGCCGACATTGGTCAGGCCTGAGGCCAACCAAAGCGCCCACAGACCCGGGTGGCGCCAGGTTTGTGACGGCCACAGCCCGCGCCAGACAAACACCACCACCAGCATGACAAAGGCCAACAGGTACACCCATGCGGTGGACCACAACGGGTGCAGACCCAAAGCCTGCAGGTTTTTGAAGGGCCACCAGGACACGCCCCAGACCAGGGCATTGATCAGCAGCGCGGCGACGGCCGTTGCCTTGTGCGGGGTAGCCGTCATGGCGCTCAGGACTGGGTGCGTTGCTGCTGGTGCTTGCGCCACCAGCGCCACACCAGCCAGCCCAGACCGATGGCGAGCAAGGCCAGGATGCCGTGCTGGAAGCGGTGCAGCATGCTGAACATCCAGTCCCAGTTCTGGGCGCCAAAGTAACCCAGGTACACCCAGATGGGCACACTGATGAAGGCGGCCAGACCGTCCATCAGCAACCAGGTGGCAAAGCTTACCCGGTGACTCATGCCCGCAGAGAAGAACACCGGCGTGCGCAGGCCGGGCAAAAAGCGTGCGACAAACATGACCCATTTGCCATATTTATGAAAAGCGTCTTGTGCACGGGCATAACGCTCGGGCGTGAGCACTTTGCGAAAGCCTGGTAACAGTTGGATGCGCTGGCCGTAGACGCGGCCCAGCACAAACATGGTGCCGTCCCCAATGAGCACGCCTGCCATGCCGACGGCGAACATGGTGTGCACGTCCGCATGGCCCAGCCCGGCGATGACGCCGCCGGTCAGCAGGGTCACGTCTTCAGGCACAGGCACCCCGAAGCCGCAAATGAGCAGCATGACGAACACGGCAGCGTAGCCGTACTCGGTGAACAGGGGCATGAGGGCGTTGAAGATTTCCATCACTACAAATGCTGCAATGCAGCAAAACAATCTGCACCTTGGAGGTGCCGCGCGCCAGTGTAAAGCATTTGCCGCAATTGACTGGCCACTTGGCGCAAGCCCTTGGCCATTGATGGCACACTTGATGAACACGCCAAAATTTCACAGGTCCAGCGCCCATGCCTCGTCCCATACAAGCCCTTATCGATCCTCAGGCAATTCGCCACAACCTGGCCCGTGCGCATGCCGCCGCAGGCGACGCCAATGTGTGGGCCGTGGTCAAGGCCAATGCTTACGGCCACGGAATTGAGCGGGTATTTGACGCCATGCGCGCAGCAGACGGCTTTGCCATGCTGGACTTGTCCGAGGCCGAGCGTGTACGCGCTCTAGGCTGGCGCGGACCGGTCTTGCTGCTCGAAGGGGCGTTTGAAGTGCGGGACCTGGAACTGTGCTCACGCCTGGGGCTGTGGCACACGGTCCATTGCGACGAGCAAATTGAAATGCTGGCTTTGCATAAAACCCATATGCCTCATCGGGTGTTCCTGAAAATGAACACGGGCATGAATCGTCTGGGCTTCACTCCAGACCGCTACCGTGCGGCCTGGGCACGCCTGAACGCTTTGCCGCAGGTGGATGAAATCTCTCACATGACCCATTTCAGCGATGCCGATGGTGACAAAGGTATCGAGGAGCAGGTGCAACGCTTTGTGCAGGCCACGCAGGACTTGCCAGGCGAACGCAGTCTGGCCAACAGTGCGGCCGTGCTGCGCCACTGCACTCAAGCGGGTGTTCGGGCTGACTGGGTGCGTCCAGGCATTGCCCTGTATGGCAGTTCTCCAGACCACCCGAAACACACCAGCGCGCAATGGGATTTGCAGCCAGCCATGAGTCTGCGCGCTCGCATCATTGGGGTGCAACATCTGCAGCCGGGCGATACCGTGGGTTACGGTTCGTCCTTCAAGGCCGAACAGCCCATGCGTGTGGGCGTGGTGGCGTGTGGCTATGCGGATGGTTACCCGCGCATTTGTCCCACGGGTACGCCTGTTTTGATCAACGGGGTGCGCTCACGCACGTTGGGCCGCGTCAGCATGGACATGCTGGCCGTGGACTTGTCAGCGTTGCCCGATGCCGGCATGGGCGCGGAGGTCACCCTGTGGGGGCGTTCCAGCCAGGGCGCCGTGCTGCCCATTGACGAAGTGGCAGCGCATGCGCAAACCCTGGGTTATGAGTTGATGTGTGCGCTGGCGCAGCGCGTACCTGTGACCGTTATCGAATGAAGGCGTCGTAGCCGGTCTTGGCAATCAAGGCCAGCACCACCACCATGAAAGCCACGCGCACAAAGCCTGCGCCGTGCTTGAGGGCCAGCCGGGTGCCGATCAGGCTGCCCACGATATTGGCCAGCGCCATCGCCAAAGCCAGGTGCCACCACACATGCCCCTGCAAAGCGAAGAGCACCAAGGCTGAGAAATTGGTGGCGGTGTTGACCAGCTTGGCTGCTGCAGATGCGTTCAAAAAGTCATAGCCCAGCAAACGTACAAACGCAAACACCAGAAAGCTGCCAGTGCCGGGGCCAAAAAAACCATCATAAAACCCGATCACCAGGCCAATGCCAGCGGCCAGCCAGGCCTCCCGATATGTGGCCCAGCGAGGGGCATGAACACGGCCCAAGTCTTTACGCGCCAGGGTGTAGAGCAGCAAGGCGCTGAGCAACACAGGGAGCACCTTGCGCAGAAAACCAGGGTCGATGTGGGTGACGGTCCAGGCGCCCACTAGCGAACCCAGCAAGCCAGCCAACGCCGCTGGCCACAACGAAGACCTCTTGAGCTGAACCCTGCGGCTGTATTGGTAACTTGCAAAAGCGGTGCCCCAAATGGATGCGCTCTTGTTGGTGCCGAACAAGGTGGCAGGTGCCGCTTGCGGGAAGGTGGCAAACAGGGCGGGCACCAGGATCAGGCCGCCGCCGCCCACGATGGCGTCCACCAGCCCGGCCATGAGCGAGGCCAGTGAAACGATCAAAATTTCCATGGGGGCGATTGTGGCATTGAGGACGAAAAAAAAGCGCCGCTGTTGCGGCGCTTTGAGTCACATCTGTTGGATGCAGAGGTTGGTGTTCGAGTTTTCCGGTTGTCTCCTCGGCCCTCATGACGCAGGCTTGGCCTGTCATCGATGGGTTGGACTGTATCGGGTCGTGCAAGCTTGGGAACTCAGGGATTTCCCCAAAATAGGGAAATCCCCAGCAGGTGTCAGGGTCAAAAGAATACTTGTGGCCGCTTATTTGGCGCCCAGAATCCAGCCAGCAGCCTTCTCGGCCATCATGAGCGTGGGACTGTTCGTGTTGCCGCTGGTGATGGTGGGCATGGCCCCGGCGTCCACCACGCGCAGGCCGCGTACACCGCGCACCCGTAGTTGCGAGTCCAGCACCGCCATCGGGTCGTCGGTTTTGCCCATGCGGGTGGTGCCCACTGGGTGGAAGATGGTGCTGGCAATATCGCCTGCCAGGCGGGCCAGCTCCTCGTCGCTCTGGTATTGCGCGCCGGGTTTGAACTCCTCGGGCTGGTATTTGGCCATGGCGGGCTGCTGCAGGATGCGGCGCGTCACGCGCAGGCTATCGGCGGCGACCTTGCGGTCCTCGTCGGTGGCCAGGTAGTTGGGCGCAATCGCGGGGGCGTCTTCAAAGCGTGGCGTTTTGATGTGCACCGTGCCCCGGCTGGTGGGGTTGAGGTTGCATACGCTGGCGGTGATGGCTGGAAAGTTATGCAGCGGCTCGCCAAAGGCGTCCAGGCTCAGCGGCTGGACGTGGTACTGGATGTTGGGCCAGGCTCGGGACGGGTCGCTCTTGGTGAAGGCACCCAACTGGCTGGGCGCCATGCTCATGGGGCCGCTGCGCTTGAGCAAATACTCCGCGCCGATCATGGCTTTGCCCCACAGGCTGCTGGCCAGGGTGTTGAGCGTGCGGGCGTTGTGCACTTTGAACACGGTACGGATTTGCAAGTGGTCCTGCAAGTTCGCGCCCACCCCGGGCAAATGGTGCACCGGCGTGACGCCGCGCTCACGCAGCAGGTCGGTGTCGCCAATGCCCGAGAGTTCGAGGATCTGCACCGAGCCGATGCTGCCGGCGCTGAGCACCACCTCGGCGCGGGCCTGCGCGGTTTGCGTGTGGCCTTGGACCACCGCCTCGACGCCGGTGCAGTGCAAGGCGCCGTCGGCGTCGCGCTCGATCAACAGGCGGCTGACCTGGGCCTGCGTCCACAGCGTGAAGTTGGGTCGTTGGGTGCAGACCGGACGCACAAACGCCTTGGTGGCGTTCCAGCGCCAGCCGCTTTTCTGGTTGACCTCGAAATAGCTCACGCCCTCGTTGTTGCCGCGGTTGAAGTCGTCGGTGGCCGGAATGCCTGCCTGCTGCGCGGCCTGGGCAAAGGCGTCGAGCACGTCCCAACGCAGGCGTTGTTTTTCGATGCGCCACTCACCGCCCGCGCGGTGGAATTCGCTGCTGCCTTTGTAATGGTCTTCGTGTTGCAAAAAGGCGGGCAGGCAGTGCTCCCAGCGCCAGCTGTCGTCGCCGGTGATGTCGGCCCACTGGTCGTAGTCGCGCGACTGGCCGCGCATGTAAATCATGCCGTTGATGCTGCTGCACCCGCCCATCACCTTGCCGCGCGGGTAACGCAGCGTGCGCCCGTTCAGGCCTGCGGCCGGCTCGGTCTGGTAGAGCCAGTCGGTGCGCGGGTTACCGATGCAGTACAGGTAACCCACGGGGCTGTGCACCCAGTGGTAATCGTCTTTTTTGCCCGCCTCGATCAGCAGAACGCGTTTGCTGGGGTCAGCGCTCAGGCGGTTGGCCAGCAGGCTGCCGGCCGTGCCGCCGCCGACGATGATGTAGTCGAAGGTGGTTTCGCTCATCGTTTGTTGTCTCCTCTGCCGCTGATTGTGCCTGTCGTCTTCAGGCCAGCGGCGCAGCGTCTGTGACTGGGGCAGCCCGTTGGGCCGACTTGCTGGCGCGAAGCGACTGAGGAGGCCCGGCGGGCTGCCCCAGTCGCAGATGCGGAAATGGCTCGCGCTTATTTGCTGGTCGGCATCACAAACTCGGCGCCCTTGCCGATGCTCTCCGGCCAGCGCTGCATCACGCTCTTTTGCTTCGTGTAGAAACGCACACCCTCTTCGCCGTAAGCGTGCATGTCTCCAAACAGTGAACGCTTCCAGCCCCCAAACCCGTGCCAGGCCATGGGCACCGGAATCGGCACATTGATGCCCACCATGCCCACCTGGATGCGGCGCGCAAACTCGCGGGCCACGTTCCCATCACGCGTAAAGCAACTCACGCCATTGCCGAACTCGTGGTCGTTGATGATCTGCACCGCCTTGGCGAAGTCGGGCACGCGCACGCAGGAGAGCACCGGGCCGAAGATCTCTTCCTTGTAGATCTTCATGTCGGTGGTCACTTGGTCGAACAGCGTGCCGCCCAGCCAGAAACCGTGGTCGCAGCCTGCACCTGCTGCCTTGCCGTCAAACTGGCGGCCATCGACCAGCAGTTTCGCGCCTTCGGCCACGCCGGCGTCGATATAGCCCTTGATACGGCTGCGTGCCGCTTCGGTCACGATCGGACCCATCTCGGCGGCGAGGTTTTCACCGTCCAGCACCTTCAGCGCCTTGGTGCGCTCGATCAGCTTGGGCATGATCTTCTCGCCCACGTCACCGACCAGCACCGCGACCGAAATGGCCATGCAGCGCTCGCCGGCCGATCCATAAGCTGCGCCAATCAAAGCGTCCACGGCCTGGTCGATGTCGGCGTCGGGCATGACCACCATGTGGTTCTTGGCGCCGCCCAGCGCCTGCACCCGCTTGCCGTGGTGCGCACCGGTTTCATAGATGTAGTTGGCGATCGGCGTGGAGCCGACAAAACTGATGGCTTTCACATCGGGATGCACCAGCAGCGCATCTACGGCCTCTTTGTCGCCCTGCACCACGTTGAACACGCCGTCGGGCAGACCGGCTTGTTTGAACAGATCGGCGATGAACAGTGAAGGCGACGGGTCCAGCGGACTGGGCTTGAGCACAAAGGTGTTGCCCGTGGCAATCGCCACCGGGAACATCCACATCGGCACCATGACGGGGAAGTTGAACGGCGTGATACCGGCCACCACGCCCAGCGGCTGGCGCATGGTCCAGTTGTCGATGCCCGTCGACACCTGTTCGGTGTAGTCGCCTTTGAGCAGCTGAGGAATGCCGGTGGCAAATTCGACGATCTCGATGCCGCGCGTGACCTCGCCCTGCGCATCGGTGAAGACCTTGCCGTGCTCGGCCGTGATCATGTGCGCCAGCGTGTCCTTGTGCTGGTTGAGCAGCTCCAAGAACTTGAACATGATGCGGGCGCGGCGCAGCGGGGAGGTGTCTGCCCATGCAGGGAAAGCTGCATGCGCCGCCGCCACGGCTTTGGCCACTTCGGCAGCGTTGGCCAGATGCACCTGGCCTGTGACGGCGCCTGTGGCGGGGTTGGTGACTGCCTGCGTGCGGCCAGAGGTGCCGGCCACGGCCTGGCCTGCAATGTAATGGGCGATGTCGACGGTGCTCATGGGGCTTCCTGAATGTTTACAAAAGGCCAGTCTAAAAAGGCATGAGGCACGAAACAAGCTCGTACAGTTGAATTAATTGTTCAAAATAATGAACAATAGATGTATGGATAGCCAAAAAATCACCAGCCTCTGGAGTCATTTGCACTGGCTCAGTGTGCTCGATCAACAAGGCAGCTACACCGCTGCGGCTGCAAGACTGGGCGTGAGTAAAGCCGCAGTGAGCCAGCGCATTGCCGAACTTGAACGCGCGGCGCGAGTGCCTTTGGTCCAACGCACCACGCGCAGCGTACGGTTGACCGAGGCGGGCCAGCGGCTGGTGGATGACACGCGTGCATCGTTCGATCAGATTGCGCAGAGTTTTGAACAGGTGCGCGATTTGGCTGAGCAGCCCAGTGGCTTGATTCGAGTGACGGCACCTGTGGCGTTGGCACGCCAGCAGCTCATGCCCTTGTTGACCGAGTTCTTGCGTCTGCACCCGCTCGTGCGTATTGAGCTGGACATGGCGGACCGTCTGCGCTCGCTGGCGAGTGAGGGCTTTGACCTGGCCATCCGACATACCGACCGGGCGCCGGATACGCATGTGGCCTGGGCCTTGTGCGACACCGCTTCGGTGTTGGTGGCCACGCGTGCCTATGTGCGTCGCATGGGAGTGCCCAAGGTCCCCTCTGATCTGGAGCGGCACAACTGTCTGCATTACCCACGCTCGCAGGACACGCCGGTGTGGAGTTTTATGCCCGTCAAATCGGGCACAGGCCAGGAAAGCTTCAATGTGCCTGTGCGGGGTTCACTGGCCGCCAACAACAGCGAAGCCTTGCGTGAAGCCGCACTCGCCGGGGCAGGTATTGCGTTGCTGCCGGATTTTTCGGCGCAAGCGTCCCTGCGCAAAGGGCAGCTGGTGCAAGTCTTGGCCGACTGGCATGTTGACGGTGGATTTGGTCGTCATGTCTTTGCCATTCGTCCCTACGCCCCCCATGTGCCACGCGCAGTGTCCGCGCTGGTGGCACACATGCGGCAAGGTCTGTCGCAGGGGTTTGCAGTGGCCTTGACGACGTGAGGTGGCGGCTTAACCGGCCAGCGCCGGAAACAATTTGTGCAAGCCGTCGGCCATCACCTCCACGGCCAGGGCGGCGAGGATCAGGCCCATCAAACGTGTCATTACATTGATACCAGTCTGGCCCAAGACACGCGCGATGGGGCCGGCCAGGGAAAAGCACAGGGCGGTTGCCCCCGCAATGACCACGCCATAGCCGACCAAGGTGAACAGCTGGAACGCAGTCTTGGCCTTTTCGGCATAGATCACCACGGTGGACATGGTGGCCGGTCCGGTCAGCAACGGAATGGTCAGCGGCACCACCGCAATACTGTCGCCCGTCACGGCTTTGATGCCGGCGTTTTGCACTTCTTCGGCATTGGCGCGGGCTTCTGCGGGTTGTGCGTTGATCATGGACAGTGCAGAGGTCATCAGCAACAAACCGCCACCGACCTGGAAGCTGGCCAGCGAAATGCCGAAAAATTCCAGCAGATGCAAACCCAAAATGGCACAACCAGCAATGACCGCAAACGCCGTGCCGCTCGAAATCCAGACCGTGCGCTGTCGTTGGGCCGCGCTGAAGCCTTGGGTGTAGTGAATGAAGAAGGGCACGATCGCCAAAGGGTTGACGATGGCCAGCAAGGTGACAAGGGGCTTGAAATCCATGCGCCCATTGTGCCCGTTAAGGTCGGGTTTGTGCGCCGATCAGCGCCCGCCCGAAACGTCGATCAAACTCATGGTGGTGTAACTCGCAGCATCAGAGAGCAGCCAGACGATCAATTGAGCCACCTCTTGCGCCGTGCCACCGCGGCCCATGGGGACCTGGTGTTGTAAATCGCGCACACGGTTTGGCAAACCGCCTGAAGCGTGAATGTCCGTCTCGATCAAGCCGGGCCGCACGGCGTTGACACGAATGCCGTCTGGCCCTACCTCCTTGGCCAGCCCGATGGTGAAGGCGTCAATAGCGCCTTTGGCGGCTGCATAGTCCACATACTGGCCGGGCGCACCCAGACGTGCTGCTGCACTGGATACGTTGACAATGCTGCCGCCCGAACCGCCATGGCTGGGGCTCATGCGTCGCACAGCTTCGCGGGCGCAGACCATGCTGCCCATGACGTTGATGTCGAACATGCGCCGCCAGCGCTGAACGCTCATGTCTTGCACACGTGCACTTACGTCCACCACGCCAGCATTGTTCACCAGTCCTGACAGCGGTCCGAGTTTGGCGTCGATGTGTTCAAACATGCGCAGCACTTGTGACTCGTCTGCCACATCGGCTTGCACCGACATGGCTCGGCCACCGTCTGCGCGAATACCTCGAACCACCTCGTCGGCTGCCAGGGCGTTGGCGCTGTAGTTCACGGCCACGGCCCAGCCGTGTTGTGCCGCCAGTTTGCAAGTGGCGGCGCCAATGCCGCGGCTCCCACCGGTCACCAACAAGACTTTGTCCATGTCCCCTCCTGGGCAAGAATAACGAACAAGCGGTACAAACGAACACATTGCATTAGACCTCAGCAAGGAGACACCATGGGTCACACAGTCGACTATTACCTCGCCCCTCAAAGTCCCTGGACGTATTTGGGCCATCAACGTTTTGCCGACATGGTCCATCGCACCGGTTCGGTGGTCCGCATTCGGCCTATGGACCTGGGCAAGGTATTTCCGGTCTCAGGTGGCTTGCCCCTGGGCCAGCGCGCACCGCAACGGCTCGCCTATCGTCTGACCGAGTTGGCCCGTTTCAGGGACCACTTGGGCTTGCCGTTGAACCTGCAACCTAAATTTTTCCCTGTGGCGGGAGACCCGTCGGCACGTTTGATCGTCGCGACCGAGATGGCGCTGGGCGCTGAAGCGGCCATGAAAGTGACGGGAGCCGTGCTGACGGCGTGCTGGGCGCAGGAACGCAACATCGCCGATCCGCAGGTTTTGGCCGAGTTGCTGCAGGAGCAAGGCCTTGCAGCCGATCTGCTGGCGCAGTCTCAGCAGGAGGTGGTGCAAACACGCTACGAGTCTTGCACCCAGGCAGCGATTGATGCGGGCGTGTTTGGTTCGCCCAGCTACGTCATTCGCGATGAAATTTTCTGGGGCCAGGACCGACTTGATTTTGTCGAACGCGCGTTGACCCAAGTGTAAGCAAAGGACAGCCCACATGGGACACATGATTGAACTGCAAGCTGCAGACGGTGCACAAATTCCAGCTTACGTGGCGCAACCGGCCGGTCAGCCGCGTGGCGCTGTGGTGGTGATTCAGGAAATTTTCGGTGTCAACAGCCATATCCGCAGCGTGGCCGATGGCTACGCGGCCCAGGGTTACGTGGCCGTGGCCCCCGCTTGCTTCCACCGAGCCCAGTCGAACGTGGAGCTCGGTTACAGCGAGGCCGACATGAACGAAGGCTTCGGCTACAAAACGGCCGTTGAAGCTTTGCCCGCCCCGGGTGTCTTGCAAGATATTCAGGCCGCCGTCGATCATGCGGCCCGCGTCTCAGGCGGCAAGGTCGGCATTGTGGGCTATTGCTGGGGTGGCTTGCTGACCTGGCGCGCGGCCTGCATGCTCAAGGGTTTGAGCGCCGCCGTTCCCTACTATGGCGGCGGCATGACCACCGAAGTTGAAATGGCCCGCGTGCCGCAGGTGCCAGTGCTGGCGCATTTTGCCGAAATCGACAGGTGGATTCCCATGGATGGCATCCAGGCCTTTGCCAAAGCGCATCCGCAAGTGAAGGTGCACACCTACAACGCGCACCATGGTTTCAATTGTGACCAACGCGGGGCTTGGGACGCCGCCTCAGCGCTGCTTGCCCGCGAGCGGAGTCTGGCGTTTTTTGCGCAGCACCTGGGCTGAGGTTCAGTCTGCGGTTCTGGCCAGGTAACGCTTGCGCCAGAACACCAGCGCCAAAGCCAAGGCGATAAGCCCCATGCTGGCCAGGGTCCACCAAAAAGCGGTGGCCTGGTGCAGCCAGGGCGTGAATTCGAAGTTCATGCCAAAGATGGCGGCAATCAGGTTCAGCGGTAAAAAGATGGCCGTCAATGCCGTCAGTGTGCGCATGATGTCGTTGGTGCGATTGCTCTGCACGTTGAAGTGCATCTGAACAGCGGTTTCCGTGTTGTGCTCCAGGCGCCTGACGTGTTGGGCTACGCGGTCAATGTGCTCCAGCACATCGCGGCTGCGGATGCGCAGCAAGTCCAGATCCCTGGCCGCCGCGGACTCGGCGCTGACAGGGTCACTGTTAAGCGACTCGATCCAGTTGAGCAAGGCGGTGCGCTGGTCATCGCACAGGGACTCGAGTTGATGCAGTGCGGCACGCGCCTGCAGCAAGGCGTCCCAACGCACAAAACGTGTGCGCGGATTGAGCAGCTGTGTTTGCCAATGGTCGAGCTGGCGGCTCAACGTGCGCCGCAGGTCCAGATAACCGTCGACCATGTGGCTGATGATGCGAAGCATCATGTCAGCCGGATTGGCCGGAATGCCACGCGCACCGGTGGAGCCTGCATCGGGCTCGCTCACGCGTTGTTCGGCAGTGGCCATCAGTCGTGCCGCGTAGGCGTCACGCGTCGAGCAGTCGTCCGGATGAACGCTCAGCAGCAGGCGATCAAACACGGCAAAGCCCACCGGACTGGTTTGCAAACGATGCAAGGCAGGCGGGCCAGGGCGTTGGGTGGCCGGAGTGTCTGACGCAACGGCGTGTTGTTGCGAAGCCAGGCGACGAAACACCATCAGATCGTAATGGGCGCTGTAATCAAAGTGCGAGGGCAGTTGCGGGTTGAGCAAGTCCGAGACATGCAGGTCCACCAGGCTGCGCCCGCACAGGCGTTCCAGGGTGGCTTGAATCTGAGGCAGTTGCGCGTCAAAGGCTGAGCGCGAGCAGGCGACCCAGACATAGCCTTGGTCTGGCAGCTGTGCCGGCAAGTCGATCTCGGGGGTGACCCGGCTGCCGACCAAGTGAAAGACCCGCATGTGCTCGGCACCTGTGCTCACGGCAGCTGGTTGACGATGCGCGCCGCATCACGCGCAAAGTAAGTCAGTACGCCATCGGCGCCGGCTCGCTTGAAGGCCAGCAGGCTCTCGAGCATCACGGCGTCGTGGTCCAGCCAGCCGTTTTGCGCAGCGGCTTTGAGCATGGCGTACTCGCCGCTCACCTGGTAGGCAAAGGTGGGCACGCGGAATGTGTCTTTCACACGGCGCACCACGTCCAGATAGGGCATGCCGGGTTTGACCATGACCATGTCGGCGCCCTCGGCGATGTCCAGCGCCACTTCGCGTAAGGCTTCGTCGGTGTTTCCCGGGTCCATCTGGTAGACCTTCTTGTTGCTCTTGCCCAGGTTGGCGGCCGAGCCCACGGCATCGCGGAAGGGGCCATAAAAAGCGCTGGCATATTTGGCGCTGTAGGCCATGATGCGGGTGTGGATGTGGCCGCGGGCTTCAAGTGCGCTGCGAATGGCACCAATGCGCCCGTCCATCATGTCGCTGGGCGCCACGATGTCCACGCCAGCTTCAGCCTGAGTCAGCGCCTGCTGCACCAACACGGCGGTGGTTTCGTCATTGAGGATGTAGCCGGTTTCGTCGAGCAGGCCGTCCTGCCCATGGCTGGTGAAGGGATCGAGCGCGACGTCGGTCATCACGCCCAGTTCAGGAAAGCGTTTCTTGAGTTCGCGTACCACCCGCGGCACGAGTCCGTCGGGGTTCATGGCTTCCTTGCCGGTCGGATCTTTGAGCGAGGCGTCGATCACCGGGAACAGCGCCATCACTGGGATGCCCAGCTTCACGCAGTCTTCGGCCACCGGAAGCAGCAGGTCCAGGCTCAGGCGTTCCACACCCGGCATGGAGCCGACGTGCTGGCGCTGGTTCTGGCCGTCCAGCACGAAGACGGGGTAGATCAGGTCGTGCGCTGTCACGCGGTGCTCGCGCACGAGGTTACGGGTGAAATCGTCACGGCGCAGGCGGCGCGGACGGCCAGAGGGAAAGGGAGCAAATGGGGTCATAGCGAAAATTGTGCCTCAACTGTTCAAGAGGACAAACCACGGGGATCCAGGCGACAGAAGGGCCACGACGAACAAATTGTTGTTTTTGAGGCTAATCATGCATATCGTGGCGAATTGGACTTGTTGGAGATTTTGTTATTTGTTACATTTAATACCTGAACAGCTTGCTGTTCCCCTCTTTTCCTCCCTGAGCGGGTGCTTTGATGTGTAACAACACAAGGCTTCCCACCCTCGGCAACAGCCGGGGGTTTTTTTTGTCCATCGCCAGGGCTCGGGGCTACACTGTGCGCATGCTCTGGATCAAAGCCCTTCATATTGTGTTCATTGCCAGCTGGTTTGCTGGCCTGTTTTACCTGCCCCGGATTTATGTCAACTTGGCCACGGTGCCGGTAGAGTCGGTGGCCGAGCGAGCGAGGTTGATGCTGATGGCGCACAAGCTCTACCGTTTCATGACCATTCTGGCGATCCCGGCACTGGGCTTAGGCCTGCTGCTGTGGCTGTACTACGGCATTGGCCGTGGGCCGGGACAAGGCTGGATGCACGCCAAGCTTTTGATCGTGGTGGGTTTGCTGGGCTACCACCACGCGTGTGCGCGCATGCTGCGCAAGTTCGAAGCAGGCACCATGCATCGCAGCCACATCTGGTTTCGGTGGTTCAACGAAATCCCGGTACTTTTGATGCTGGGCGCCGTGGTGCTGGTGGTGGTCAAACCGTTCTGAGGGCCAAGTGGCTTCCACTGCAGCACGTCCCCTGTCGTGGATCTATGCCGCACTGATTGTCTACGCCAGCCTGTATCCGTTTGAAGGCTGGCGCGATCAAGGCATTGCCCCTTGGTCGTATGTGAGCGCCCCATTACCCAAGTACTGGACGCAGTTTGACGTGGTCTCAAATGTGCTGGGGTATGCTCCGCTGGGTTTTTTGCTGGCCTTGACGAGGTTGCGGCTGCGCGCTCGGATCGCTGCTGTTTGGTTCGCGGTGCTCTTGGCGGCCCTGCTGTCGTTGAGCATGGAAAGCCTGCAAAGTTTTTTGCCGATGCGTGTACCTTCCAACCTGGACGCCCTGCTCAATGTCCTGGGTGCATTGTTGGGTGCGGTGCTGGCGCGTGTGCTGTTGGCCATGGGCTGGCTTGAGCGCTGGAGCCGGTTTCGTGCGCATTGGTTTGTGCCGCATAGCAGTGGCGCTCTGGCCTTGATGGCCACTTGGCCCTTGGCCTTGCTGTTTCCTGCCCCTGTGCCCTTTGGTTTAGGCCAAGTGCTCGAACGTCTGGAAGATGTCTTGGCGCAGTGGCTGATGGACACCCCCTGGCTAGAGTGGCTGCCTTTACGGGAGGTAGAGCTGCAGCCCTTGCTTCAGATCAACGAGGTGCTGTGCATTGGTCTGGGGGCCTTGTTGCCCGTGATGCTCGCCTACAGCGTGGTGCGCCAGCGCTGGCAGCGCGCGTGGTCCTTGGGCCTGGGTCTTGTGGCGGGCGTGGGCGCCTCGGCACTCAGTGCTGTGCTCACATACGGACCGGAACATGCCTGGGATTGGGTGACGCCCGAAGTGCACATGGGCCTGGTGCTGGCCGGGGTGATGGGCGTGTTGGCCATGCGGGCGCCTGCCCGGATGGCGCAAGTGCTGGCCTTGACCTTTCTGGTCTGGCAGCTGGGCATGCTCAACAACGCCTCGGCGGACGTGTATTTTTCCCAAACCGTTCAGACTTGGGAGCAAGGGCGCTTCATCCGCTTTCATGGGTTAATCCAATGGCTGGGATGGTTGTGGCCCTATGGTTTGTTGTGGCACCTGTTGTGGGCGATCGGTGCGTTGCCACGTGTTGACCATGCATCGCAAGGGTCTTGAGGCCAGGCCCTTGGGGCACCCTCTAGAATTCCAGCATGAGTGAACAGCAACCCCCCAGTTATTTCAAGCGACACATCTTTTTTTGCACCAACCATCGTGCACAAGGCGAGGCTTGCTGCGCCAACCATCAGGCCCAGCAGGCGTTTGACCATTGCAAACAGAAAGTGCGCGAGCTTGGTCTGGCAGGCCCGGGCCAGGTACGCGTGAACAAGGCGGGCTGCCTGGACCGATGCGCGGGCGGGCCTGTGGCTGTGGTTTATCCTGAGGCCGTCTGGTACACCTTTGTCGATCACGCGGACCTGGATGAAATCGTTGAGCGTCACCTCAAATCCGGCGAAGTTGTGGAGCGGCTGCGCTTGCCAGAAAGCGTGGGCCGCTGATGAATCTGCATACCCAGGCCCTGCAGCTGCAGGGTAGCGCGGGCGCCATCGAGGCCTTGCTCGATGAGCCGCAAGGTGCTTTTGTGGGTACGGCGGTGATTGCGCACCCGCATCCATTGTTTGGGGGCACCATGCACAACAAGGTGGTGCAGACCTTGGCGCGAGCTTTTGTGCAGTGCGGCTGGCGTGCGGTGCGCTTCAATTTCAGGGGTGTGGGTGCGTCCGAGGGCATACACGATGCTGGCCACGGCGAGGCGCAGGACATGCTGCATGTGGTGCAGCAAGTGGCGCCAGAGGGTTCTGTGGCCTTGGCGGGCTTTTCGTTCGGCGCCTTTGTGACCACGCATGTGCTGGCCGCTTTGGGTGAGCGTATGCCACAGAAGCTGGTGTTGGTGGGTACCGCAGCATCCCGCTTTGACGTGGCCCCCGTGCCAGCAAGCCTGCACGAACACGCGCTGGTGTTGCATGGCGAACAGGACGACACCGTGCCCTTGAGCAGTGTGATGGACTGGGCGCGCCCGCAACATTTACCTGTGACGGTTATCCCGGGGGTGGAGCACTTCTTCCATGGTCAATTGCCCTTGCTCAAAACCCTGGTGGTGAGACACCTTAACGCATGAATTTTTGGGGGAGCCGGACGGGCTCCCCGGACAGTCAATAGAGAAACCCGATGAAAAAAACCTTGAAATTCTGGATGGCCGTTTGGGCCTTGTTGGCGACGATGGCGGCGCAGGCGCAAATGCCCCAGCCGCCGGAAATTGCGGCCAAAGCGTATTTGCTGCTCGATGTGACCGCCAACCAGGTGCTGGCGGCCAAAGACCCGGACATGAGCGTGGAGCCGGCTTCCCTGACCAAGCTGATGACCGCTTATCTTGTGTTTGACGCCTTGCGCAACAAAAAAATCAGCCTGCAACAGACCGTGCCCGTGTCGATCAAGGCTTGGAAGATGCCCGGTTCGCGCATGTTCATTGACCCCAAAATGCAGGTGCCTGTAGAGGACCTGATCAAAGGCATGATTGTGCAGTCGGGCAACGACGCCACCATGGCTTTGGCCGAGGCGGTGGGTGGCACCGAAGAGCATTTTGTGGACATGATGAATGCCCAAGCCAAAGCCTTGGGCATGAAAAACACCAACTACAAAAACCCGGAAGGCCTGACTGAGGCGGGACATATCACCACCGCAAGGGACTTGAGCATTCTGGCCACCCGCTTGATGCGCGATTTCCCAGGTGAAGTGGGTTATTACGCGATCAAAAAATACCGTTATCCCGGCACGCCAGCGGCCAACAGCAACAACCGCAATTTGTTGTTGTTCCGCGATCCCACGGTTGATGGGCTCAAAACGGGGCACACTGACGCGGCGGGCTACTGTCTGGTGGCAACGGCCAAGCGCGATTTTCCGAATGTGGGCCCACGCCGCCTGTTGTCGATTGTGTTGGGCACAGACAGCGAAAACGCGCGCGCCAATGAAACCCAGAAATTGCTGAACTGGGGTTACACGGCATTTGACGCGGTCAAGCTGTTTGATGCGGCCCAAGCTGTGGCAACGCCGAAAATCTGGAAAGGCAAAAACGACACGGTGGCGCTGGGCTCGCCCCTGCCGCTGGTCGTGGCTGTGCCTGCGGGCAGCGCTGCGCAACTGAAAACCCAGGTTGTGCGTCCAGATCCCTTGATTGCACCCGTGGCCAAGGGCCAGGCGCTGGGCACGCTCAAGGTCATGCGTGGCGACGAAGCACTTCTCAATGTGCCCCTGGTGGCTTTGCAAGACGTCGAGCAGGCCGGCGTGGTGGGCCAGGCTTGGGATGCCATACGCCTTTGGATAAAGTAAAAAGAATTACTTTATGGATGCTTGGAGGCTGTTGAGGCCTCGCTTGCTTGTGAGAAGCCCGCCAGCGCGTTATACTGGCGGGCTTTTCCGCATTTGGAGCGGAGAAGTATTTGTGTTCAATCCAAACGTTTAGGGACGTTTATCAATGCCAACCATCAATCAACTGGTGCGTCAGGGGCGAGAAGTTGAGACTATCAAGTCCAAAAGCCCTGCGATGCAAAACTGCCCACAGCGCCGTGGCGTGTGCACCCGTGTGTACACCACGACGCCCAAGAAGCCTAACTCCGCTCTGCGTAAGGTCGCCAAGGTTCGCCTGACCAACGGCTTCGAAGTCATCTCCTACATCGGCGGTGAAGGCCACAACCTGCAAGAACACAGCGTCGTGCTGGTTCGCGGCGGTCGTGTCAAAGACTTGCCCGGTGTGCGTTACCACATCGTGCGCGGTTCGCTGGACCTGCAAGGCGTGAAAGACCGCAAGCAGTCGCGTTCCAAATACGGTGCCAAAAAGCCGAAGGCCAAGTAAGCATCCGTGTTCAAAAAAGGTGCTGTGCTGGGTTCATGACGAGCCAGTTCAGCGTAGTGACCCGGTTGTCGGGTCGAGTAAGTGCAAATTCAAAATGGATTTGCGGGGTGTCTGGATAACAAGGACGTCCAGCCATCAACTGAAGCAAAGAGGTGAAAAATGCCACGTCGTCGCGAAGTCCCTAAACGTGAAATCCTGCCGGATCCCAAGTTCGGCAATGTCGAGCTCTCCAAGTTCATGAACGTGATCATGGAAGGCGGCAAGAAAGCTGTCGCAGAACGCATCATTTATGGTGCTCTGGACACCATGGAAAAGAAAACAGGAAAAGACCCTGTGGAACTCTTCTCCATCGCCATCAACAACGTCAAGCCCATGGTGGAAGTGAAATCCCGCCGCGTGGGTGGTGCGAACTACCAGGTGCCTGTTGAAGTGCGCCCTGTTCGTCGCCTGGCCCTGTCGATGCGCTGGATCAAGGAAGCTGCCCGCAAGCGTGGCGAAAAGTCCATGGCCCTGCGTCTGGCCAACGAATTGCTCGAGGCCAACGAAGGCCGTGGTGGCGCCATGAAAAAGCGTGACGAAGTTCACCGTATGGCCGAAGCCAACAAGGCTTTCTCGCACTTCCGCTTCTAAGCCGAGGGGCTACTGCGCGGCTGTGATCCGTCGTTGCGGGGCCCGTCCGGAAATCCTCACGACCTTCAAGGTCGTTCCGGCTTCCGGCCACCCGCGCCTAGGCTGACAGCCGCTCGCTACGCCCTGCAGACCCCTGTAGGGCGTAAGCGTTTCTAGAATTTTTGCAATCTGAATTCCCAAGAGGACCATCATGGCTCGCACCACCCCCATCGAGCGCTACCGCAACATCGGTATCTCGGCCCACATTGACGCCGGCAAGACGACCACCACCGAACGTATCCTGTACTACACCGGCGTGAACCACAAGATTGGTGAAGTGCATGACGGC
>JALRIL010000029.1 GCA_023255445.1 Limnohabitans sp.
GTTGTGATAGTCATGTCAAGAAAGGTACGAGAAGGCGTGGCAAGCCCCCACGTTTCGTGCAAGGGTGGACCGCGCCACCCATATCTCCATCGCATGGTGCTATGTCTCGCACAGAGTGGCAATATACCAAGCTCCACCGTCGGCGATGAGTGGCACGCCTGTACCCTTCAGAGCCGTTGCCACACTGTCCACCGCCATGATTTGCGGCACGCCCACGCCCGCCACGATGCGGGTGGTACAGATAGAACCAGGGCCAATACCCACCTTCACGCCGTCCGCACCAGCTTCGACCAAAGCCAAAGCAGCTGCGCCCGTGGCGATGTTGCCGCCGATGACTTCAATGTGTGGGTAGTTTTGTTTGACCCAACGCACGCGGTCAATCACGCCTTTGCTGTGGCCGTGTGCGGTGTCCACCACGATGGCGTCCACCCCCGCGCGGGCCAGCGCTTCGACGCGCTCTTCGGTGCCCTCGCCCACGCCCACGGCCGCGCCTACGCGCAGTTTGCCTGCGGCGTCGCGAGCGGCGTTGGGGAAGTTCAGCTGCTTGGTGATGTCCTTGACAGTGATCAGGCCCTTGAGTTCAAAGGCGTCGTTCACCACCAGCAGGCGCTCGAGCTTGTGCTTGTTGAGCAGCGCCTTGGCCTGCTCGGGTGTGGTGCCTTCGGGCACGGTCACCAGGCGCTCTTGGGGCGTCATGATTTCGCTGACTTGTTGGTCGTAGCGGGTCTCAAAACGCAGGTCGCGGCCGGTCACAATGCCGACCACCTTGCCGCCGTCGCAGACCGGAAAGCCCGACACGCCCAGCTCGTCAGACAGGGCCATGACCTGGCGCACCGTGGTGGTGGGGGTGATAACGACCGGGTCACGCAGCACGCCACTTTCGTAGCGCTTGACCTTGGCCACCTGGGCGGCTTGCTCTTGCGCAGACAGGTTTTTGTGAACAATGCCGATGCCGCCTTCTTGCGCGATGGCAATCGCTAAACGCGCTTCGGTCACGGTGTCCATGGCGGCAGACACCAGGGGCAGGTTCAGGCGGATGTTGCGGGTGAATTGCGTCGCGAGCGACGTGTCCTTGGGCAGGACTTGGGAGTAAGCGGGGACGAGGAGAACGTCGTCAAAAGTAAGGGCTTTACCGAGTAGGCGCATAAGCTAAGGCTCCAAAAAATGGATTGTACCCTTGCTGCCCGGCGCAGATGGCCTCAAGGAGCCTGAAAAATCAAGACCTTCAAAGCCTTTTGCGGGTCCACATCCTCAAATACGGGCGGGTTAGCCAGGCGCTTAACAAATTCAAGTTCGGGGGCCACGTCCTGCACGTGTTGTCGCAAAAAGTCCTCCCCCATTTCCGGGGCGTTCAGGCACAACATCACCCTGCCCTGCGCCGCCAGCAACTCGGGCAGGCGCCGAATGACCCGCGCATAGTCCTTGTCCGCCACAAAACTGCCTTTCTGGAAACTGGGCGGGTCCACCACGATCAGCCCGTAAGGCCCCATGCGGCTGACCTTACCCCAGGTCTTGAACAGGTCATGCGCCAAAAAGCGTGCGCCACTGAGGCCGTTGATCCGGTGGTTGTGCTGACCAATGGCCAGCGCCCCGGCCGCCATGTCCAGGTTGACCACTTCAGTGGCACCACCTTGCAGCGCGGCCACAGAAAACGCGCAGGTGTAAGCAAACAGGTTCAACACTTTCTGGCCCTGCGCCTGCTCGCGCAGCCACTGGCGGCCGGCGGCCATGTCCAGAAACAGGCCGTGGTTTTGTCCGCGCAGCACATGCACGCGGTAACGCGCCGGGCCCTCGGCCACGATGTGTTCTTCAGGCACCTGCCCGGCCATCAGGCGTGTGTCGTGCCGACCAGGTCCCCGCTCCTGGTAAATCCAATGCAGGTCATGGCCGGGGTTGAGCTGGTCGTGGCGCTGCTGCAAGGCCTGGCCCACGACGCTGAGCGCCTCGTCGTGCAAAGGCTTGAAGCTGGTCAGGACCCAAACCGGCGCGTACCAATCCAGGCTCAGGTGTTCGCAACCCTCGAAACGCCCACCCCGTCCATGAAACACGCGCAGCGCCTGGCCTGCGGGAGCCTGGGCATGCTTGAGGACATCCAGTAACGCTTGCATACGCGGCGACTTCAATAACCGCTGGCGGCACCAGGCCTGCGCTTGGCAAACAGCCCCGCACGCTTTTTGCCCTGGCGTGCAAAGCGCTCACGCCGCGCCACCTTGGGGTCGACCCGCAAGTCGCGGTACAGCTCCAGTCGGTCGCCCTCAAGCACAAGCTGGCTCCAGGCACATTTGCGATTCCACAGCCCTGGTGTCCATTGCTGCCAGACACGGGTAGGCAGGTCTGCCGGCCACTGCGGCATTTGTGCCGCCAAGGCCCAAGCTTGCTCTACGGTAGACCCGGTCGGAACTTGTAAAGGCCACTCCAGCACCCTACGTGGCGCTGGGCTGAAGCAGACCGTCACGTTGAGCACTGCCCTCATACCGCGTAGACCTGCTCGGCCCGTTTGATGAACGCATCCACCAGGCTCGACGCAATCTTGTCAAACACAGGACCCACCACGGCAGACAGCGCCGCGCTGGAAAAACCATATTGCAGGTTCAGCTCGACCTTGCAGGCGCGCTGGCTGCCGTCCCCCACGGGGCTGAACGTCCAGCCACCGCTGAGGTTAGAAAACGGGCCATCGATGAGCTCCATCTGCACCTGGCGCCCTGGCACATGGGTGTTGCGGGTGGTGAAGGACTGTTTGAACCCGGCCATCTTGATGCCGACCTCGGCGGTCATGCCCTGGTCGGTGGATTCCAGCACCCGGGCATGGTCGCACCAGGGCAAAAACTGCGGATAGGCATCCACATCGGTCACCAGCCGAAACATTTCTTCGGGGCTGAACCAGATCAGAACGGACTTGTGGATATTCTTCATACAATCACTGCTTAGGCTGAGATTGTAAATTTGACGGCCACCCCCATATTGCACGCATGGCCACCAAAAAAACTTCTTCTGCCAAATCGCCCGTCATCGCCGAGAACAAAAAGGCGGCGTTCAACTATTTCTTTGAAGAACGCCACGAGGCCGGCATGGTCCTCGAAGGCTGGGAAGTCAAGGCCATTCGCGACGGCAAAGTGCAACTGACCGACGGTTATGTGGTCATCAAAAACGGCGAGATGTACATCATTGGCCTGTTGATTCATGCCCTGAAAACCGCCTCCACCCACGTCAATCCCGAGTCCGCCCGCATCCGCAAGCTGCTGCTGCACAAGGACGAAATCCGCCGTCTGACTGGCAAAGTCGAGCAAAAGGGCTACACCCTGGTGCCGATCAACCTGCACTGGAAAAACGGCCGGGTGAAGTGCGAAGTGGCCCTGGCCAAAGGCAAGGCCGAGCACGACAAACGCGACACCATCAAGGACCGTGAAGGCAAGCGCGAGGTCGAACGCGCCATGAAATCGCGCAACCGCTGATCAGGCCAAATGCCGCAGCGGGTGGTGGTCTGACGGCCAGGGGCTGACAAAAAACCGCGCCACTTCCGCCGCATCCACCTCTTCCACTTTCGCAGGCTTCCAGTGCGGGCTATGGTCTTTGTCCACCGCCAGGGCGCGAATGCCCTCCACGGTGTCGCTGTCGTGCACCGAGCGCAAATGAAAGCAGTGGTGCACCATGTCGCGCTCCATGCGCAGGTCTTCGGCCAGGCTCATGCTGCGGGCGCGGCGGATTTGCTCCAGCACCACGTTCAGCATCAAGGGCGAACGCGCACGCAGGGTCTTCGCTGTGTTCTGGCTCCACTCGTCGCTGGCGGCCTCGAGCGCATCGAGCATGGCTTGCACGGTGGGCAAGCCAAACACGGCATCCATTTGCGGTTGGGGGGAAAGTTTCTCGGGAGCCATCGTACCGGGCTGGGCCAGCACCCAGCGCTCCACCGCCTCGGCGCTTTCAAACGGGGTTTCGCCCAAGGTGTTCCAGATGACCTCCAGCCGGGCGCTGGGCAAGGCCAGGTCGGCCAGCTTTGCAGCCACAGCCTGTGGGCCACTGAGCATCAAACCCGTCAGGCCCAGGTATTCGCCCAGCTTGCCGGGGCAACGACTCAAAAAGAAGCCCCCGCCCACGTCCGGGAACAGGCCAATGTGGGTCTCGGGCATGGCCATTTTGGTGCGCTCGGTCACCACGCGCACGCTCGCACCCTGACTGATGCCCATACCGCCGCCCATGACAATGCCATCCATAAAGGCGATGTAGGGTTTGGCGTAGGTGTGAATCAGGTGGTTGAGCGCGTATTCCTCGGTAAAGAAGTCACCCAGCGATGTGTCGCCCGCATGCGCCGCCTGGTGGAAAAAACGGATATCCCCGCCCGCACAGAAGGCGCCAAACGGACCTTCCTTGCCCGTGCCACGCACGGCCACGGCCAACACTTGCGGGTCATGGTGCCAGCGTTGCAGTGCAGCCGTAAGGTCGCGAATCATGGGCAACGACAAGGCGTTGAGCGCCTTCGGGCGGTTCAGAGTGATGCAGCCCACGCGGCCGCGAACTTCGGTGATGACTTCAGACACGTCTTTGCCTCCAACCCAACCATTCATTGATCAACAGCGCACCCATGACCAGCGTGCCGCCTTGCAGCACCGTGGTGGTGGGCACCTCGCCTGCGCCCACCCAGGCCATCAGGATGCCAAAAATCACTTCCAGCAAACCCAGCAGCGCCATCTCGGGGGCTTTGAGTGCACGGGCGCACAGGACCGCCAGCACACAAGGCACGGCCAGCTGAAACAAGCCCAGTGTAGCCAGCCACAACAAATCCGAGCCCGTGGCCTGCATGGGTAGCGCAGGCACGATGGTGTAGAGCGAAGACAGCACCGCCCCCAGCAACACCGAAGGCACCAGGTCGATGTCGATGCCTTTGGCGTGCGCCTTTTGCATGGCCGTCCACTGCACGGCCGCCGCGATGGGGACGCACAACGCCACCAGCATGCCGACGATGTATTCGCCCTCGGCCGCCAGCATCTCGCGTCCGTACATCCAGACAATGCCCACTCCTGCCGCCGCAATGGCAGCCCAGGTGCGTTCGGGCAAGCGGTGGCCCAGCACCACACGGCTGAACAGCGCCGTGAGCAAAGGGCCCAGCGACATGGTGATCAGCACGTTGGCCACACCTGTCAGGGTCATGCCCAGCATGAAGGCGGTGAACATGACGCTCCAGCACACGCCAGAGATCCAGAAATACACGCTGCGCCAGGGCAAACGGCGCCACACGCCCCTGCCCTGCCACAGCGGCAAAATGACCACCAACGACAGCACCGTGAAGAAGCTGCGCCAGAAGGTCACTTCAAAGCTTTGCGCCTGCTGCAGCTGACGTGTGACCACGCCAGCAATGGCCCACAGGGCCGTGGTTAACACCATCAGCCAGACCGCTTGACCATGTCGGAGTGTCATGGCCAAGACTTCGATCAGGCGTTTTCGCGCGAAGCGCGCTTGCGGTCGTGTTCCTTGAGGAAGCGCTTGCGCAGACGCACGCTCTTGGGCGTGATCTCGACCAGCTCATCGTCCTCAATGAATTCCACGCCGTATTCCAGCGTCAGATCGATCGGGGGCGTGATCTTGATCGCGTCTTCCTTGCCGGACACGCGGAAGTTGGTCAGCTGCTTGGTCCGCGTGGCGTTGACCACCAGGTCGTTGTCACGGCTGTGAATGCCGACGATCATGCCTTCGTACACAGGGTCGTTGGGCTTGACGAACATGCGGCCACGGTCGTCGAGCTTGCCCAGGGCGTAGGTGAAGATCTCGCCATCGTCCATCGAGATCAGTACGCCGTTCTTGCGACCGGCGATGTCGCCCTTGTGCGGCTCGTAGCTGTCGAAGATGTTGGAGATCAGGCCCGAACCACGGGTCAGGTTCAGGAATTCGTTGGAGAAACCGATCAGGCCACGCGCCGGAATGCGGTATTCCAGGCGCACACGGCCACGGCCGTCCGGCTCCATGTTGACCAATTCGCCCTTGCGCTCGCCCAGGGCTTGCATCACGCCACCTTGGTGGCCTTCTTCGATGTCTGCGGTCACCAGTTCGATAGGTTCGTGGCGGACGCCGTTGACGTCGCGGAACAGCACGCGGGGCTTGGACACCGCCAACTCATAGCCTTCGCGGCGCATGTTTTCCAGCAGGATGGTCAGGTGCAATTCACCACGACCAGACACTTCAAAAATGCCATCCTCGTCGGTTTCTTTTACGCGCAGGGCGACGTTGTGCTGCAGTTCTTTTTGCAGACGGTCCCAGATCTGGCGGCTGGTCACGTACTTGCCTTCGCGGCCCGCCAGCGGCGAGGTGTTCACGCAGAAGT
>JALRIL010000065.1 GCA_023255445.1 Limnohabitans sp.
TCGATGAGCAGCGGCGATTCTTTCGTCAAAACGAGCATTTATTGAACGTATATCCGACAATTCTCTTTCGCTTTGAATCTCGCGTTTTGGGGTGTCGTCCGGTACGTCCGGAATCTTGCTCGCCGCGCGGTCGGCCATGAACAAATGGCGCAAAGCACGGCTCTCAGGCGTCCACATCAGGTTGATGAAGTGGGTACGTTCGAAGGTCATGCCTTCTTCAAATTTCTGGGTGGTGGCGGCTTCAACCGCATCCACGCACTTGATGGGCGCGGGCAGGTTCTTGGCCGTGGCCTTGACCATGTTGCGGGCAAACTGAAAGTAAGCCGCGCCCTGCGGATGCTTGCAAGGCAGGTGGCGCACCAGGGGCAGCGGTGTGGGCAAAGGCGTATTGGGCGCATGCACGGCAGCGACTTTTCGCGCCAACATCAGGGCCTCGTCCATCAGGCGCTCGGGGCTGCTCGAGAGCGTGTCCCACAGCTTCTGACCGGGCAGCATGGCCAGCATTTCGCTCTTGACCGATTCGCCGCTCACAATCAGGTTGAGTGCCGCTTCGACACCAATCACTCGCGGCAGGCGTTGCGTGCCCCCAGCGCCTGGAATCAGGCCCAGCTTGACCTCGGGCATAGCAATGGTCGTCCCTTGCGCAGCAATGCGGTAGTGGCAGCCCAGGGCCAACTCCAGACCTCCACCCATGGCCACGCTGTGGACTGCGGCCACCACGGGTTTGCGCGAGTTTTCCAAAGCCCGAATGACCGACAGCAGGTTGGGCTCCTGCAATGCCTTGGGCGAGCCAAACTCCTTGATGTCCGCCCCGCCCGAAAACGCCTTGCCCGCGCCGGTCAGCACAATGGCTTTGACGGCGGGATCCTGGTTGGCCTGCTCCAGCCCTGAAGTGATGCCCAGGCGTGTGGCCAGCCCCAATCCGTTGACTGGCGGATTGTCCATGGTGATCACGGCTACATCACCGTCGACTTTGTAGTGCGCTGTCATGTCTACCCTTGTGGTGTACAAAAAAGAACGATCGTTCGTTTTTACCACAAGAGCGTGCTGCCTCAAGGGCATGGAAAACCCTAGGCCGTCAAACCATCAGCCACTGGTTGCAAGTGTCAGAGCGGAGCATCTCGTGCAGATCGCCATCAAAAACCACTTGCCCACCGCCCAGCACCAACACGCGGTCAGCCAGAGCCAGACTCAACTGAAGTTTTTGTTCAATCAACAAAATGGCCATACCGCGTTCGCGGCACAACTGCAGGACCCGGGCAAGTTGCTCCACCACTTGAGGAGACAGGCCCTCTGCAGGCTCGTCCACAATCAACAGTTGGGGCTGCCCCATGAGTGCGCGACACACAGATAGCATTTGCTGCTCCCCGCCCGAGAGGTGTTCAGCCCCCGTGTGCCGACGCGCGGCCAGCGCAGGAAACAGTGCATAAAGCTCGTCCAGATTCCAGTGCCAAGGGCGTTGGTGGCGTCTCGGGGATACACCCAGCAACAGGTTTTGGGCCACAGTCAAGCCTACAAACACATCTCGAGACTCGGGGACATAGCCCAGACCAGCGCGGGCCACTGCGTGTGCAGGCAGGTCTTGCAAGTCATGTCCTTGCCATGCAATGCGCCCATGGCGTGGCAACAACCCCATCAAGGCCATGGCCGTGGTGCTGCGCCCCGCCCCGTTGCGACCCAGCAGCGAAACGATTTCGCCCGCTTGAAGCGAAAAATTCAGGCCCCTCAGGACCTGCTGGTTCCCCCGTTTTGCCCACAAATCCCGAACTTCAAGCATGGGCACCCCCAGGATTGAGGCGAGGCGGCTGTAGACCCAGGTAGGCCTGCTGGACCTCTTCGTTGGCTCGGATCTCGACAGGCGTCGCGCACGCCAGAATGCGCCCCTGGTCGAGAACGGCCACGCGGTCAGCCAGGTCAAACACGACATCCATGTCGTGCTCGACCATCACCAAGGTTCGGCCCACAGTGATTTCGCGAATCAATTCAACCGCCTGGCGGGCCTCCTGACGGCTCATGCCGGCCGTAGGTTCATCGAGCAAGACCACTTGCGCACCGCCCGCCAGCGCCAGCCCAAGCTCCAGGCGACGCTGTTCGGCATAGCTCAACTGCTCGGCCCGCATGGCGCCCCGGCCTACCAGGTCCAGGCGTTGCATCCAATGGCTCACCAGGGCCTGCACATCCTGGCGCTGCTGGCTGCGTCCACAGCAGCGATAACCAGGCTGCACCTGCCACAACAGGCACGAAGCGAGGTTGTCGGTGACCGTCAAGCCACCGAACAAACGACTGACCTGAAAGCTGCGGGCCAGTCCGGCACGATGGATGCGTGCGGTAGACCAGCCCTCGATGCGCTGACCGTTCAGTTCGATGTGGCCCCGTGTGGGCTGCAGTTCGCCACTGATCAGATTGAACAAGGTGGATTTGCCCGCACCGTTAGGACCGATGAGGGCCAGACGCTCACCTTGGCACACCTGCAGGTTGACTCCTTGGAGCACCTGTGTGCCAGCAAATTGGTGGTGAAGCTCCTTCAGCTCCAGTGCCCAGGTGCTCATGATTGTTGCCTCGTTTGCAGCCTGCGCCGGCGACTCAATTCCCACACGCCAGCCCAGACCAGCGTCCAAGCGACCACACCGGCCCAGTGCAAACTTTGTGTGATGTCCAGGCTCAAAAACGGCAGGTTGAGCAACGGCCCCGAGGTGGACAAGGACTGGTGCTGGTAGGCCATCTCCACCAGCACGCCCAGACCGACCACAGCACCCCAGGCCGCACCCAGACGCAGCGCCGCGCCGACTGTGGGGCGAACCCAAAAGCCTTCACGCCATTGTCCGACATGTTGGACCACCAGACCTGCCAGGCCCTGTGGCGCCTGCATGACCAGAACCATGAACAACACCCCTAAATACAAGCCACTGGCTGGCGTCCACTGTGCCAGGGTGGTGTGCGTCAACACCATCAAGGCGCCGCCCAGGACAGCGCCAGCCAAGTGCCGGCTGCCACCCAGCACGGTAAACACCAGCAACTCGCCCGAGCGCACCGGGTTGAATGCTTCGGGCGTGACGATTTCAAACACCAACGCCGACAGACCGCCGGCCAGTCCGGCCACTGCACCGGCCATGACAAAGGCCGTCCAGCGCACCCGGTGCGGGTCGGGCCCGATGTGGGCCAGGCGAGAGCTTTGTTCCCGCGCAGCCCGCAGGTAGAGGCCAAGTGGGGTCTGCCTTAACCTGTGCAAGGCCCACAGACAGATGCACAGGTACACCATCACCAACACATACATCTGCAGGGGTGTCTGCCCACTCCATCCGAGCGCATGCGGACCGGTCGTTCGGTCGGCGGAAAAACCTGCTTCACCCCCAAACACTGCCGGAAACAGGGGGGCCAGCGCCCAGGCCAGTTCGCCCAGGCCCAGAGTGATCATGGCCAGAGGGGCGCCACTGCGGCGTGTGCTGATCCCGCCCAGCACCCAGGCCAGGCCCGCCGTGGCCAGCGCTGCGAACAAGGGCACCAGCACCATGGGGATGGGCCAGCCCTGTGCGATGCCGCGCATGAGGTGGATGGCCACGTAGGCGCCTGCGCCCGTATACACGGCTTGCCCGAAACTGAGCATGCCGCCCTGCCCCCACAGCAATTGATAGGACAGGCAGGCCACAGTGGCTACACCGATGTGGGTCCACAGAGACACACTGTGCCCTCCGAACCCCACCGGGATCGCCAACAGCACCAGCCAAGCGAACCAGAATCTGCGCATGGCTAACTCTCGCGCTTGCCCAGCAGACCACGGGGGCGCCAGACCAGCATCAAAACCATCAGCACAAAGGGCAAAGCGGGTGCCAGACGGGCCGAGGACACGCCCGGCAGTTGCACATCCAAGCTCAAGGCCAGGGTTTGCAGCAGTCCGATGAGTAAGGACGCGACAAACGCCCCCCACAAAGACCCCATGCCGCCTACCACAATGACCACGAACACCACGGCGCCCATGGCCCCGGCCATGCCCGGTTCGGTTACAAAGGTGCTGCCGCCCATGACACCGGCCAAGCCCGCCAGCGCACTGCCCAGACCAAACACCAGCATGCGCAGGGCTGGCACGTTGTGGCCCAGAGCCTGCACCATGTCGGGGTGTCGAATGGCGGCCTGCACAACCAGACCCGTGCGCGTGCGGTGAAGGACAGCCCACAGCAGGGCCAGCACCAGCAGGGACAGGCCCATCATGAACAGGCGAGACACTGGCAAGTCCACCCACCACAGCTGCGTACCCTGCAGCGCTTGCGGCAAGGCAAAGTTCAAGGGGGCGCGGCCCCACAGCAGTTGCACGGCCTCGAGCACCACATAAGAAAGCCCAAAGGTGACCAGCAATTCGGCCACATGGCCTTGGCTGTGCACGCGACGCAGCACCACATGCTCGAAAACGGCTCCGGCCACTCCCAGCAATGCGGGCGCCAGGATGAGCGCAGGAGCGTAGCCCAGTTGCTGGTTGATGGCGTAGCCCAGGTAGGCGCCCAGCATGTAGAAACTGGCGTGTGCAAAGTTGAGCACGCCCATGATCCCCAGGATCAGGGTCAAGCCGGCACTGAGCAGGAACAGCAACAAACCGTAGCTCAGGCCATTGAGCATGCTAACGACGAATAACTCCAAAACCGGCTTTCTGCCGCCCCCTCTGGGCAGCATGAGTCAAAAACCGGATTGTCCAGCAAAAGCGCTGGGCTGCGAGGCCTCAGCGCTGGTCGGGCAATGTGTAGTCCGCGAGCTGATCGCGCAAACGGGTCTTGAGCATCTTGCCTGTTGCGCCGATCGGGATCGCGTCCATGAAGACCACATCGTCTGGAATCTGCCATTTGGCGGTGCGGCCCTCGTAGAACGACAGCAATTCTTCGCGCGTGACGTCGGCACCGGGTTTTTTGACCACACAGACAATCGGACGCTCATCCCATTTGGGGTGCTTGACGCCAATGCACGCGGCCATGGCCACCGCCGGGTGCGCCATGGCGATGTTTTCCACATCAATCGAGCTGATCCACTCCCCGCCGGACTTGACCACGTCCTTGCTGCGGTCGGTGATCTGCATGAAGCCATCGGCGTCAATCGTGGCCACATCGCCCGTGGGGAACCAGCCGTCCACCAGTGGGTCGCCGCCCTCGTGCTTGAAATAACTGGCCACCACCCAAGGACCCTTGACCAGCAAATCACCAGCGCTTTTGCCGTCGTGGGGCAGCTCCTGCCCGTTGGGATCCACGATCTTCATGTCGATGCCGTAGATGCAGCGGCCTTGTTTGAGGCGCAGCCTCATTTGCTCGGCAGCAGGTAACTTAAGGTGTTTGTTCTTGAGGGTGCACAGGGTGCCCAATGGGCTCAGTTCAGTCATGCCCCAGGCGTGCAGAACGTCCACGCCGTAATCTTCGCGGAAAGCGTCGATCATGGCCGGTGGACAAGCAGAGCCACCGATGACGGTGCGTTTGAGGGTGCTGAATTTCAGGCCTGTGGGCATCATGTGGCCCAGCAACATTTGCCACACGGTGGGCACACCGGCAGCAAAGGTCACGCCCTCGGCCTCAATGAGCTCGTAGACCGACTTGCCGTCCAGCGCTGGGCCTGGAAACACGAGTTTGGCCCCGGTCATGGCTGCGCTGTATGGGATGCCCCACGCGTTGACGTGGAACATGGGCACCACCGGCAAGATGGCATCACGGGCGGACACCCCCATCACATCCGGCAAGGCCGAAGCGTAGGCGTGCAGGATGGTCGAGCGATGGCTGTAGAGCGCACCCTTGGGGTTGCCCGTGGTGCCGCTGGTGTAGCACAGACTGGACGCAGTGTTCTCGTCCAGCTGCGGCCAGTTGTAGTCTGTGGGCTGCCCACCGATCCAGGCTTCGTAGCTGATCAGGTTCGGGATGCCTGTGTCCGTTGGCAGTTTGTCGCTATCACACAGGGCCACCCACTGGCGCACCGTGGGGCACTTGGCTTGAAAGGCCTGCACCAGCGGCAAAAACGTCATGTCAAAACACAGCACCTGGTCTTCGGCATGGTTGACGATCCAGGCAATCTGCTCAGGGTGCAAGCGCGGGTTGATGGTGTGTAGAACGCGACCTGAGCCGCTGACGCCAAAGTACAGCTCCAGGTGCCGGTAGCCGTTCCAGGCCAGCGTCCCCACCCGGTCGCTGAGGCCCAGGTGCAGGCCATCGAGCGCATGGGCCACCTGCCGGGCGCGGCGGGCAACACCCGACCAGGTGGTGCGGTGAATATCGCCTTCCACACGTCGCGAGACCACTTCACCATCCCCGTGGTGGCGATCGGCAAACTCGATCAGGGAAGAAATGAGCAAGGACTGCTGCTGCATCAAACCAAACATCGGTACTCCTCCGGGCAATAAGGTTTGCATCTTCCAGCTCGCGAGCCGACTGCGCAAGCCGGCAAATCCCTGAGAACTGTCTCTGGCCGGACAATTGCCGCACGCAGGCTGGGGGCAAGGTTTGCAGCCGACAATGGACCCCATGCCCCAATCCCCCACCACTGTCCTGAACTGGACGCACCGCCTGCACACCTTGGGCGAAGACTTTTACACACGCCTGCCGCCGCAAGGGTTGCCCTCGCCCGTCTGGGGCAGCCGCAACCACGCCCTGCTGGCCGAACTGGATTGGCCCGAAGCCCTGTTTGATGACACTGGGCTTCAGGCCTTTGCCGGCAACGTCGTGCTCAGCGGCAGCGAGCCCGTGGCGACGGTGTACAGCGGCCATCAGTTTGGCGTTTGGGCGGGCCAGCTCGGTGATGGCCGAGCCTTGCTGCTGGGCGAGGCGCAGTCCAATCAGGGTCCACAGGAGATCCAGCTCAAGGGCGCCGGGCGCACGCCCTATTCACGCATGGGTGATGGCCGAGCCGTGCTGCGTTCGTCCATCCGCGAGTATTTGTGCAGCGAAGCCATGCACGGTCTGGGCATTCCCACCACACGGGCGCTGTGCCTGGTCGGCTCACCCATGCCCGTGTACCGCGAGCGGGCCGAAACCGCCGCTGTGGTCGCGCGCGTGGCCCCCAGTTTTTTGCGTTTTGGACACTTTGAGCACTTTGCTGCTGGCGGCCGTACGGACTTGCTGCAGCAGCTGGCCGACCACGCGATCGAGCACCACTTGCCACAAGCACTGAGCCTGGCCCCACACTGGCAAGGCAACCGTTACGCAGGCCTGTTGGATGAGGTGGTCCAACGCACGGCGCATCTGGTGGCACAGTGGCAGGCGGCGGGCTTTTGCCACGGCGTAATGAACACCGACAACATGAGCCTGCTGGGCCTGACGCTGGACTACGGGCCCTTCCAGTTCATGGATGGTTTTGCGCCCGGCCACATTTGCAACCACAGCGACACCCACGGTCGCTACGCCTGGGACGAGCAACCCAATGTCGCCTACTGGAACCTGCTGGCGCTGGGTCAGGCCCTGCAGCCACTGATCGGTGATGTGGAGCTCACCCGCAAGGTGCTCAAAACGTTTGAAAGCCATTTTGTGCGTGCCATGGGCGATGCCATGCGTGCCAAACTGGGGTTGATCGGACCCATGGCCACCGACGCACAGCGCGAAGCCGACTGGTTGCTGGTTCAGGCGTTGCTGCAATGTCTGGCCCAAGAGCGGGTGGATTACCCCCTGTTCTGGCGGCGATTGAGCGTGGCCATGGCCCATGAGGATGGCACGTGGCACATGGACGCACCGCGCTGGCGCGACGTGTTGGCGTTGTGGCTTTATCCCCAGGCCTTCGAAGCCTGGCTGGGTCGTTACCGCCAGCGCATGGCCCTCGCGCAGCCCGCTGCTCTGGGCCAGACCATGCTGCGCACAAACCCTAAATACGTGTTGCGCAACCACCTGGCCGAGGTGGCCATTCGCCAGGCTGAGCAAGGTGATTTTTCCGAGGTGGACACCTTGCTGGCGCTGCTGCAATCGCCTTTTGACGAACACCCTGAGCACGACAGCCGGGCCCAATTGCCCCCGGATTGGGCGGCGCATCTGCAGCTGAGCTGCTCCTCCTGAGACAATCGCATCCCATGACCCGTATCCAACACACCGATGCCGAATGGCAAGCCTTGCTGGCCCGCAAAAACGCTGAGCCTGTGGCCTTTGCCGTCACTCGCCAAGCCGCCACTGAGCGTCCGTTCACCGGCCGTTACGAGGACCATTGGGCCCCCGGCACCTACCGCTGTATATGCTGCGGTGCCACGCTGTTCCATTCGGACACCAAATTTGATGCGGGCTGCGGCTGGCCCAGCTTTTTCAAAGCTGCCAACCCACAAGCCATTGAAGAGCGGCGCGACACTAGCCACGGCATGGTTCGGGTCGAAACCCTGTGCGCCCAATGCGGCGCCCACCTGGGCCATGTCTTCGAAGACGGTCCTGCGCCCACAGGCCTGCGCTACTGCATGAACTCCGCTTCGTTAGACTTCGAGCCTTTGCCACAAACGGATCGCGCATGAAGCAACTGCTCGACTTTCTTCCCCTGGTGCTGTTTTTCGGGGCCTACAAGCTGGGCGACATTTACATCGCCACCGGCGTGCTGATGGCTGCCACTGTGGTGCAAATGGCGCTCATCTACCGCATGGATGGTCGCCTGCAGACCATGCACAAAGTGACGCTGGCCCTGGTGCTGGTGTTTGGGGCCCTGACCCTGAGCTTGCATGACGAGCGCTTCATCAAATGGAAACCCACCCTGCTCTACGTGGGCATGGCGGCGGCACTGGCCATTGGGCAATGGGTGCTGCGCAAGAACTTCCTGCAAGCCATGCTGGGCCAGCAGCTGCCTCTGAGCACTCCAGTGTGGGACCGACTGAATGTGTCGTGGATGCTCTACGCCCTGTTCATGGCCGCCATCAACGCGTATGTGGCGGCGTACTTCAGTACCGAGGCCTGGGTCAACTTCAAGCTCTGGGGCTACGCCTTCCCGGTGCTGTTTTTGCTGGGCCAGGGCGTCTATATTGCCCGCCACCTGCCCAAGGACCCCTCATGAGTGCGGTTGCACACGCCATCGAATTGCGCCTGCGCGAACGCCTGCAACCCACTGCGCTGGAAGTGCTGGATGAAAGCGCAGCGCATGCTGGACACGCCGGTGCACTGGCCGAAGGTAGCCATATTCGGGTGCGCATTGCTTCACCTTTGTTTACATCGTTGGGCCGCGTTCAGCGTCATCGCCTTGTGTATGATGCGTTGCAGGATTTCATTGATGCCGGGCTGCATGCCTTGGCCATCGAATTGGTCTAGACCTTATTTTTCTCTCCTTGAGGATTTCATGAAAAAGCACATCATCGGTGCCGCCCTGGCATCTCTGCTGGCCCTGCCCGTTCTGGCACAAAACATCGCCATCGTGAATGGCAAAGCGATTCCGTCCTCGCGTGCAGAAGCACTGAAAAAACAGGTGGAGCAATCCGGCCAGGCCGTCACGCCCGACATCATGGCCAAGATCAAGGAAGAGCTCATTGCCCGTGAAATCTTCATGCAGGAAGCCAAAAAGCGCGGCCTTGATGCCACCGATGACTACAAAAACCAGCTCGAACTGGCCCGTCAAAGCATCCTGATCCGCTCGCTGCTGGCCGATGTACAAGCCAAGAGTGCTGTGACCGACGCTGAAGTCAAAGCCGAGTACGACAAGTTCGTGAAGGAAAACGCTGGCACCGAATACCGCGCCCGCCACATCCTGGTGGAAACCGAAGACCAGGCCAAAGCCCTGATCGCACAAATCCAAAAAGGCGCCAAATTTGAAGAGCTGGCCAAGAAAAACTCCAAGGACCCGGGCTCCGGTGCCAACGGTGGCGATCTGGACTGGGCCAACCCTGCCGGCTATGTGCCTGAATTCAGCGGCGCCATGACCAAGCTGGCCAAAGGCGAGATGACCTCTTCCCCGGTCAAGAGCCAGTTTGGCTGGCACATCATCCGTGTCGACGACATTCGCGACGCTCAGCTGCCCAAGCTCGATGAAGTCAAAGCCCAAATCTCCCAACAGTTGCAGCAGCAGAAACTGGCCAAATTCCAGGATGAGCTGCGCGCCAAGGCCAAGATTCAGTAATCGGTTTTGCCTGTCCTCCAAACGCGGCTTCGGCCGCGTTTTTGCTTTCTTGGGATAATCCAGCCCCATGCTTGCCCACCAGCTCGAACTCCTCTCACCCGCCCGGAACGCCGATATTGGCATCGAGGCCGTCAACCACGGCGCCGATGCGGTCTACATTGGCGGCCCGTCTTTTGGCGCTCGTTCTTCGGCGGACAACGAGGTGTCTGACATCGCCCGCCTGGTGCAACACGCCCACCGCTTTCACAGCCGGGTGTTTGTGACGCTCAACACCATCTTGCGCGACGACGAACTGGAGGGCGCCCGCAAGCTGGCCTGGCAGCTGTATGACGCCGGGGCGGATGCGCTGATCATCCAGGACATGGGCTTGCTGGAGATCGACCTGCCGCCCATCCAGCTGCACGCCAGCACCCAGACCGACATCCGCACGCCCGAAAAAGCAAAGTTTCTGCAAGACGCGGGCCTCTCCCAGATCGTGCTGGCGCGCGAGCTGACGCTGTCGCAAATCGCTGCCATCCGCGACGCCATCGACACCGAGCGCACGATTCTGGAATTCTTTGTGCACGGCGCCCTGTGCGTGGCCTACAGCGGCCAGTGCTACATCAGCCATGCGCACACCGGCCGCAGCGCCAACCGGGGCGACTGCTCGCAGGCCTGCCGCCTGCCCTACGAAGTCAAAGACAGCCAGGGCCGCATCGTGGCGCATGACAAACATGTGCTGAGCATGAAGGACAACAACCAGTCCGAGAATCTGCGCCAGTTGATCGACGCGGGCTGCCGCAGCTTCAAGATCGAAGGCCGCTACAAGGACATGGCCTACGTCAAGAACATCACAGCACACTACCGCCGCCTGTTCGACGAGATCCTCAGTGAGCGACCGGAGCTGGCACCGGCCTCTCACGGCAAGGCCACCTTCAGCTTTGTGCCCGACCCGAACCAGAACTTCAACCGCGAGTTCACCGATTACTTTGTGCAAGGGCGCAAAGAGGACATTGGCGCCTTTGACACCCCCAAGAACCCCGGCCAGGGCATTGGCTGGGTCACCAAGGTTGCGCCCGACCACCTGGAAATTGCCACCGACGACCCCGCCGCCGTGCTGCACAACGGCGACGGCTTGTGTTACTACGACCTGCAAAAGGAACTGGTGGGCTTGCAGATCAACCGCGCAGAACCGGCAGGCACCCAGGGCCACTGGAAGCTCTGGCCGAAAGACCCGATGGACGGCTTCAAGGACCTGCGCAAGGGCGTGCAAGTCAACCGCAACCGCGACATGAGCTGGGTGCGCGCCCTGGACAAAAAGTCTGCGGAGCGCCGCATTGGCGTGTGGATGAAGCTGCTGGAAACGGCTGACGGCCTGCAGCTGCAACTGACCGACGAAGCCGGGTTTGCCGGCACCGCCGCGCTGGCCACCGACTGGCAAGCACCCAAAGACGGCGCCAACGCCGCCGCCAAGCTGGGGCAGCAGCTGGCCAAACTGGGCGAGACGATTTTTGAGCCGCTGCAGGTGCAGCTGGATCTGCCCCGCCCCTGGTTCGTACCGCCCTCACAGCTCAACGCTTTGCGCCGTGACGCCGTGGCTGCGCTCGAAGCCGCCCGCGCTGCGGGCCTGGAGCGCCTGCCCCGCGCCACCCCCGCCGAGCCGCCCACGCCCTACCCCGAAGACACCCTGACCTACCTGGCCAACGTCTTCAACGACAAGGCCCGGCAGTTTTATGCCCGCCACGGCGTGAACGTGATCGCCGCCGCTTACGAAGCGCAGGAAGAACACGGCGAAGTCAGCCTGATGATCACCAAGCACTGCGTGCGCTTCAGCTTGAGCCTGTGCCCCAAACAGGCCAAAGGCGTGATCGGCGTCAAGGGCACCATCAAGGCCGAGCCGCTGCAGCTCATCAACGGCAAAGAGAAACTCACCTTGCGCTTTGACTGCAAACCCTGCGAAATGCATGTGGTGGGCAAAATGAAGCGCAGCGTTTTGCAAGCCGCCCAAGAAAGCCCG
>JALRIL010000153.1 GCA_023255445.1 Limnohabitans sp.
AGGGCTTGGGAATCAGGTAGTCGGGGCCGAACACCAGCTCCTGGCCGGCGTAGGCGTTGGCGACCTCTTCACTGGTCTCGCTCTTCACCAGCTCGGCGATCTGGCGCACGCAGGCGAGCTTCATCTCTTCGGTGATGCGGGTGGCGCCACAGTCGAGCGCACCGCGGAAGATGTAAGGGAAGCACAGAACGTTGTTGACCTGGTTCGGGTAGTCCGAGCGGCCGGTCGCGATGATGCAGTCCGGGCGCGCGGCCTTGGCGATCTCGGGGCGGATCTCGGGCTCGGGGTTGGCCAGCGCCAGGATGATGGGCTTGTCAGCCATGGTCTTGACCATGGCGGCCGTCAGCACCCCTGCGGCCGAACAGCCGAGGAACACATCTGCGCCGTTGACCGCATCGGCCAGGGTGCGCGATTCGGTTTGCTGGGCGTAGCGGGCTTTGGACTCGTCATAGCCACCGGGGCGACCTTCATAGATGACGCCCTTCGAGTCGCAGACAAACACGTTTTTGGGGTTGACGCCCAGGCCCACAAACACGTCCAGGCAGGCCAGCGCAGCAGCGCCTGCACCCGAGACGGCAACCTTGATGGCGCCAATGTCCTTGCCGACCAGTTCCAGACCGTTGAGCATGGCGGCGGCCGAGATGATGGCGGTGCCGTGCTGGTCGTCGTGGAAGACCGGGATGTTCATGCGGTCGCTGAGTTTCTTCTCGATGTAGAAGCACTCGGGAGCCTTGATGTCTTCGAGGTTGATGCCGCCCAGCGTCGGCTCCATGGAGGCGATGATCTCGACCAGCTTGTCCGGATCGCGCTCGGCCAGTTCGATGTCAAACACGTCGATGCCGGCGAATTTCTTGAACAGGCCGCCCTTGCCTTCCATCACCGGCTTGCTGGCCAGCGGACCAATGTCGCCCAGGCCCAGCACAGCCGTGCCGTTGGTGATCACAGCCACCAGGTTGCCGCGACTGGTGAAGTCGTAGGCTTTGCTGGGGTCGGCAGCAATGTCCAGGCAGGGGTAAGCCACACCTGGCGAATAGGCCAGCGACAAATCGCGCTGGTTGGACATGGGCTTGGTCGGGTTGACCGAAATCTTGCCGCGTGTGGGCAGGCGGTGGTAGTCGCGGGCAGCGTCGCGCAGGGCTTGTTCGGCAGGGGAAAGGTTCTGGTCAGACATGGTACGAAAGCGAAAGGGCGTCAATCGAGGAAGTTCAAGCGTAACCGATTTGTAACCTCGTAGCGCCTGTGGATTACCTCACTAAAAAGCAAAAGGCCAGGGACTGCCTGGCCTTTTGTTGCGCGAGCAAACGCGGGTGCGTCAGTGCGCTTCGGCTTGCTTGGCCGCTTCAATTGCATCGCGGCTGTCGCCGCTGGCGCCATTGAAGAACAGGTTAAGCAGCACGGCCGACAATGAGGCCAGCAAAATGCCCGACTCGATCAGCGGGTGCAGGCCGTGCGGCATCCACTGCTTGAAGTTCGGTGCAATCAGCGGGATCATGCCGATGCCGATCGAAATGGCCACGATCAGGGCGTTGAAGCGGTTGGTCTTGAAGTCCACGCCACCCAGGATGCGGATGCCGGTGGCAGCCACCATGCCGAACATCACCAGACCGGCACCGCCCAGCACCACGGTGGGCAGGGACTCGACCAGCGCCGCCATTTTGGGCAGCAGGCCCAGGGCGATCAGGATCAGGCCACCGGCCACACACACGAAACGGCTCTTGACGCCTGTGACGGCGACCAGGCCCACGTTCTGCGAGAAGCTGGTGTAGGGGAAGGTATTGAAGATGCCGCCAATCAGCGTGCCCAGACCGTCGGTGCGCAGGCCGCGCGTAAGGGCTGCTTGGTCCACCTTGCGATCGGTCATCTCGCCCAGGGCCAGGAACATGCCGGTCGATTCGATCATCACCACGATCATGACCAGGGTCATGGTCAGGATCAGCACGGGGTCAAATGTGGGCATGCCAAAGTGAAACGGTGTGACCACGTCGAACCATGCCGCCTTGCCGACTTTGTCAAAATTCATCAGGCCCATGGCAGTAGCCACCACGCCACCGATCACAATGCCCAGCAGCACCGAGATGTTGGCAACAAAGCCTTTGGCGTAACGGGAGATCAGCAGGATCGACGCCAGCACCAGCGCAGCGATGCCCACGCCCGTCAGGTCTGCATATTTGGGGTTGGCCAGCTTGGGCAGCAACGCCAGGCCTTGCGGCACCGGCGGCACCACAGACCCAGGGGCAGCCGCGGCAGCAGCAGCGGCGTCCAGCCATTGTTTGTGTTCGGGGGCAACGATGCTGGGGGCTGTCGGGCCGAAGGGGTTGCCGAAAATCCAGTTAATGCCGATGCGCATCAGGCTGATACCGATCACGGCAATGATGGTGCCGGTGACCACAGGCGGGAAAAAGCGCAGCATGCGGCTGACCAAGGGTGCAATCAGGATCGAAATGACACCGGCGCCAATGATGGAGCCAAAGATCAGCTGCGCGCCGGCACCGCCGGGGTTGGCGTTGGCCATGGCCACCATGGGAGCCACAGCGGCAAACGTCACACCCATCATCACAGGCAGACGGATGCCGAACCACTGGGTGGCGCCCAGCGATTGGATCAAGGTGACCAGGCCGCAGCAAAACAGGTCGGCCGAGATCAGGAAGGCCACGTCTTCGGGGCTGAGTTTGAGGGCGCGGCCAATGATCAGGGGCACGGCCACGGCGCCGGCATACATCACCAGCACATGTTGCAGGCCCAGAGCGGCGAGCTTGCTCGAGGGCAGACGTTCGTCGACGGGATGGGTGGTTGAGGTCATGGAGAGGTCTCCTTGTAAACAGTTGTGCAATGAGCAAGCTGGCTAGATGTGTGCCAGTTTGTGTGCCGAACTGTATACAAAACAAAAGCCGATCAAGATCGGGAATTACCCTCGATTGATCCGTGCCCGCTCCATCCGCCCCCTGTTGGGAGGGCGGATGAGGCGCATGAGACTCAGTGTGGCAAATCGGCCACGGCCGCATCGGTGGCGGCGCTGTGGATGGCAGTGCCATGCGGCGCCTCGTGGCCAGTGGCCGGGAACAGGCGGCGGATCACCACAAAGAACACCGGCACCAGAAACACCGCCAGCACAGTGGCCGTCAACATGCCGCCCATCACACCGGTGCCAATGGCGCGTTGGCTGGCGGAGCCAGCGCCCGTAGCAATGGCCAGCGGCAACACACCGAGGATGAAGGCGAAAGAGGTCATGATGATCGGCCGGAATCGCAGGTGACAAGCAGCCAGCGTGGCCTCGATCAGGCCTTTGCCTTCGGCCTGCAGGTCCTTGGCAAATTCGATGATCAAAATGGCGTTCTTGGCCGACAAGCCGATGATGGTGATCAGCCCCACTTTGAAGTACACGTCGTTGGGCATGTCGCGCAGCCATACCCCCGCCAGCGAACCCACCACGCCCAGCGGAACGACCAGCAACACCGCCACCGGGATGCTCCAGCTCTCATACAGCGCAGCCAGGCACAGGAACACCGCCAGCATGGAAAACGCCAGCAGAATGCCCGCTTGGGCGCCCGAGAGTTTTTCCTCGCGCGATTGGCCGGTCCATTCGTAGCCAATGCCTTGCGGCAACTGAGCCGCCAGGCGCTCCATCTCGGCCATGGCTTCGCCGGTGGAGTGGCCAGGTGCGGCGTCGCCCCCGATCTTCATGGCCGGGTAGCCGTTGTAGCGCACCGTCTGGATCGGACCGGTCACCCAGCGCAGGTTGGCCACTGCGGACAGGGGCACCAGCTGTCCTTTGTGGCTGGGTACCGTCAGGCGCAGCACATCGACGGGCTGCATGCGCGCATGCGCTTCGGACTGCACGATCACGCGTTGCAGTCGTCCGGCGTTGGGAAAGTCGTTGATGTAGGCCGAACCCAGCGCCGTGGACAGCACCTGTCCAATGGCATCGAAGCCGACACCCATGGCTGCGGCGCGTTCGCGGTCGATGTCCAACTGCAGCTGGGGAGCGTCTTCCAGTCCATCGGGTCGAACGCCTTGCAGGACTTTGCTTTGCGACGCCATGCCCAGCAGCTGGTTGCGTGCCGCCAGCAGCGCATCGTGGCCCAGGCCGCCACGGTCCTGCAGGCGGAAATTAAAGCCGGTGGCCGTGCCCAATTCAGGAATGGGCGGCGGCGAGAGCGCAAAGATGAAGGCGTCGCGCACGCCCATCAGTGCACCAAAAGCGCGACCGGCCAGGGCCTGGGCGCTGTGGTCCTTGCCGGGGCGCTCATCCCAGGGCTTGAGCGGCACAAAAGCCAGCGCGGCATTCTGCCCCGAACCCGAGAAGGAAAAGCCCAGCACGCCCACCACCTTGTCGACTTCGGGCTGGGCCATGAAGAACTGCTCGACCTTTTGCATCGCCGATTCGGTGCGTTCACGTGAGGCGCCCGGCGGCAGTTGCACATTGACGATCAGGTAGCCCTGGTCTTCGCTGGGCAAGAAGGAGTTGGGCAGGCGCTGGTACATGAAGGCCGCCACGGCCACGATGGCGCCATACAGCACCAGCCAACGTCCAGCTTTGGGCAGGATGCGGGCCACGCCGGCTTCGTAGCCGTGGGTGGCCTGCTTGAAGCGGCGGTTGAAGGCGCCAAAGAACCCCTTCTTTTCGTGGTGTCCGGGCGCCACCGGTTTGAGCAGCGTGGCACACAGTGCCGGTGTGAGCGACAGCGCCAATGTGGCTGAGAAGACCATCGACGCCACCATGGCCAGCGAGAACTGGCGGTAGATGTTGCCCACCGAGCCGCTGAAAAACGCCATCGGTACGAACACCGAAATCAGCACCACCGTGATGCCGATGATGGCCCCGGTGATTTGGCCCATGGCCTTGACGGTGGCTTCGCGCGGCGGCAGGCCTTCTTCGGCCATGATGCGCTCGACGTTTTCCACCACCACAATCGCATCGTCCACCAAAATGCCGATGGCCAGCACCATGCCAAACAGCGTGAGCACGTTGATCGAAAAACCCATGGCCAGCATCACACCAAAGGTGCCCAGCAGGGCTACCGGCACCACGATGGTCGGGATCAGGGTGTAGCGGATGTTCTGCAAAAACACCAGCATCACGATGAACACCAGCACGATGGCTTCGAGCAGGGTCTTGACCACTTCTTCGATGGAAATACGCACGAACTTGGAGCTGTCGTAAGGCACTTCGTAATGCACGCCCTCGGGCATGAACTTTTGCAGCTCGGCCATGCGCTCGCGCACGCCGGTGGCCGCCGCCAAGGCGTTGCCTGTGGGCGAGAGCTGGATGCCGAGACCCGTGGCCGGCATGCCGTTCAGGCGCGACGATGACACATAAGCCTGGCCGGCCAGCTCAATGCGGGCCACATCACGCAGGCGCACGCTCGAGCCATCGGGGTTGGCACGTAACAAGATCTGGCCGAACTGCTCGACGCTGCTGAGCAAGCCGTTGACCTTGACGCTGGCGTATTGGGTTTGCCCGGCGATGCTGGGCAGACCGCCAATGCTGCCCGCCGAAATCTGAAGGTTTTGTTGACGGATGGCGGTGTTGACCTCGCTGGTGGACAGGCCCACACCCTGCAGTTTTTGTGGGTCCAGCCAGATGCGCATGGCTTTTTCGGTGCCAAACAGCTGCACCTGGCCTACGCCCGGCACGCGCAGCAGCTCAGGCTGGATGTTGCGCACCGCGTAGTCACCCAGCGCCACCGGGTCCCAGTTGGCATTGCTCGACGTGAGCATCACGAACATGAGAAAGTTCGAGCGCGCCTTGTCCACCCGCACACCTTGTTGTGTGACGGATGCGGGCAGTCGTGGCGCGGCGCGGGAGAGGCGGTTTTGAACCTCGATCTGTGCGATCGCCACATCGGTGCCCGGCTCGAAGGTGGCCGTGAGCGCGCCGCTGCCGCTGGCGTCGGCCGAAGCTTCCATGTAAATCAGGCCTGGCGCGCCGTTGAGCTCCTGCTCAATGACCGACAGCACGCTGTCTTCCATCACCTGCGCAGAGGCACCGGGGTAGAAGGCGTTGATGACGATGGACGGTGGCGCCACCGTGGGGTATTGCGCCACCGGCAGCTTGGTGATGGCGGCCATGCCCAGCACCACGATGAAGAGGGCGATGACCCATGCAAAGATGGGCCGGTCGATGAAGAACCGGGAATTCATGCCGTGCTCCCGCTTCAGTGTTGAGGGGCCGAAGCCGCAGCGCCGGCTGGCGAAGCGTCTTTGGCTGGCGCTGCTGGCCACGGCACGGGTTTGACAGGTGCTTTAGGCCTGATTTTCTGGAAGCCGTCCACCACCACCTGCTCGCCAGACTTCAGGCCTGCGCTCACGATCCACTGCGGGCCGTGGGGCTGGCTGGCATCAGCCAGCAGACCGCTCAGCTGCACGGTGCGTTTGCTGACCTGGCCATCGTCGCCGACCACCAGCACCGTGTCTTCAGAGGTGCCGCGCGTGACCGCCTGTTGCGGCAGCAGCATGGCGCGCTCGCTGCGTGCCACCTGCAGGCGCACCTTCACAAACAGGCCGGGCAGCAACTCGCCCTTGGGGTTGGGCACTTCGGCGCGCAGCAGCACCTGGCCGGTGCTGGCGTCCACCGCGATGTCGGCAAACATCAGCTTGCCGGGCAGGGCGTAGGTACTGCCGTCTTCGAGCAGCACCTGTACCTGGGCCGAAGTGCTGCCCTTGAGGGTGCCCGAGGCGATGGTGCTGCGGATGCGCATCGCTTCGCTGGCCGACTGGGTGAAGGTGGCGATCAACGTATCGACCTGCTGGATGGTGGCCAGCTGCGTGGCTTCTTGCTGACTGACCAGGGCGCCTTCGGTCACGAGCGAGCGACCAATGCGGCCACTGATGGGCGCCTGCACCGAGGCGTAGGCCAGGTTCAGGCGAGCCTGCTGCACGGCTGCCTTGGCGGCGGCTACATCGGCCTGCGCGGCGCGTTGGGTCGCTTGCACGTTGTCCCACGCCAGGGCGCTGATCATCTTGGATTCGGCGAGCGTGCGGTTGCGTTCCAGTACGGATTGCGCTTGCGCCAATGCGGCTTCGGCCTTGGTCTGTGTCGCCAGGGCGCTGTCCAAGTTCGCCTGGTAGGGTGCCGGGTCAATGCGGTACAGGCTTTGGCCAGCCTGCACCAAGGCCCCCTCGGTGAACAGACGCTTTTGCACCACACCCGTCACCCGCGCCCGCACCTGTGCCGTGCGGATGGGCTCCAGCCGCCCGGAGAGCGTGACTTCAATAGGCACAGAAGTGGGGGCCACGGTCACCACGCCTACAGGGGCAGGCGGCGGCGTGTGTGCAGGGCCCGCCTGCTCTTTGCTGCAGGCGCTCAAAAGCAGGGTACAGGCCAAAGCCGTGGCCAGGGGCGTGGAAAAAGGCAGGGTCCGGGCAGCAGACCATAGGCTTGAGCGCATGGGCAATCCTTGTCAGGCAAAAAAGCAAGAGCGGCTGCGATGCGCAGCCGCCCAGTGTGAAGGGGCGGGTTTGAGCCCGTGTGCCTATTGTCTCTGGATTGTGTGTATTTTGCTGCCGCAGGGGGCCTGCCCTGCCTGCAGCTTCAGGCCAGCAAATCCAGCAAAGTGCGTGCGACCACCTTGGTCGCCCGGCGCAGGTCCTCGAGCTGGACATGCTCGTCCGAGCGTTTGGCGTTGGACTCGCGCACGGTGCGGGGGCCTGCGCCGTAGATCACGCCGGGAATGCCACGCTCCACATACAGGCGCACGTCGGTGTAGAGCGGGGTGCCCACGGCGGGGATGGGTTCGCCAAACACTTCGCCACCATGCTTCTGGATGGCGTTGACCAGCGGCTGGTTGCCGGGCAGCGGCACCATTGAGCGGGCCAGCAACATGCGCTTGATGTCCACTTTGAGTTGCTTGCCGCCGCGTGGTGGGTTGAACGTCTTGGCCGCTTCTTCGATGGTCTGGCGGATGGACGCTTCGACTTCGGTCGGGTTTTCTTCGGGGATCATGCGGCGGTCGAGCTTGAAGACCACTTTGCCGGGCACGACGTTGGTGTTGGTGCCGCCTTCGATCAGGCCCACGTTCAGGTAAGGGTGGGTGATGCCCTCGACCTTGGAGCTGACCTTTTTGTAGTCGGCATTGAGCGCGTGCAGCGCCTGCAGGATGTGCACCGCGCCTTGCAGCGCGTCGGTGCCGCTGTCGGGAATGGCGGCGTGGGCCATTTCGCCTTGCACCGTCACTTCCATCTGCAGGCAACCATTGTGGGCGGTGACGACCTGGTAGCTGAAGCCTGCTGCGATCATCAAATCAGGCTTGGTCAGGCCCTTGGCCAGCAACCAACCGGGGCCCATTTCGCCGCCAAACTCTTCGTCATAGGTGAAGTGCAGTTCCACGCCACCCTTGAGCGGCGCGCCCAGCGATTCGAGCGCCCGCGTGGCAAAGGTGAAGGTGGAGAAGTCGCTCTTGCTCACGGCCGTGGCGCGACCGTACATGGCGCCGCTCTCGATCTCGCCACCGTAGGGCGGGTGCGTCCAGCCTTCACCGGGCGGGACCACATCGCCGTGGGCGTTCAGGGCAATGGTTTTGCCTTCGCCATATTGGCGACGTACGATCAGGTTGGTGATGGATTCCAGGCCATAGGCCTTGACCTCGGCTTCGGGCACGGCGTGTTTTTCGGCATCCATGCCAAAGGCTTTGAGCAGCTCGGCGGTGCGCTCGGCGTGCGGGGCGTTGTTGCCGGGCGGGGTG
>JALRIL010000162.1 GCA_023255445.1 Limnohabitans sp.
TGATGTCGGCCAGATCGATCTCGATCACGGCAGCGTACTCGGCATCCTGGTCGGCTTCGAGCAGGTTCGGGTTGGCCAGCCAGGCCTCGACCTTCTCGATGCGGCGTGCCAGCGTCTTGGCATCGGCGTAACCGTCAGCGATCATGTTCTTCATCAGAACGACGTTCGACTTCAGGTACTCAGCCACCGGCTCCTTGTTGAGCTTGATGGTGCAGCCGGCAGCGGAACGCTCGGCCGATGCGTCGGACAGCTCGAAAGCCTGTTCGACCTTCAGGTCCGGCAGGCCTTCGATCTCGAGGATGCGGCCCGAGAAGATGTTCTTCTTGCCGGCCTTGGCCACGGTCAGCAGACCGGCCTTGATGGCGTAGAGCGGGATTGCATGCACCAGGTCGCGCAGGGTCACGCCGGGCTGCATCTCGCCCTTGAAGCGCACCAGCACCGACTCGGGCATGTCCAGCGGCATCACACCGGTGGCGGCGCCGAAAGCCACCAGACCGGAACCTGCGGGGAAAGAGATGCCGATCGGGAAACGGGTGTGCGAGTCACCGCCGGTGCCCACGGTGTCGGGCAAGAGCAGACGGTTGAGCCAGCTGTGGATCACGCCGTCCCCAGGACGCAGGGACACGCCGCCGCGGTTGCTCATGAACTTGGGCAATTCGCGGTGCGTTTTGACATCCACTGGCTTCGGATAGGCTGCGGTGTGGCAGAAGGACTGCATCACGAGGTCAGCCGAGAAGCCCAGACAAGCCAGGTCCTTGAGTTCGTCACGGGTCATCGGGCCCGTGGTGTCTTGAGACCCTACGGTGGTCATCTTGGGTTCGCAATACGTGCCAGGGCGAACGCCTTGGCCTTCGGGCAGACCACAGGCGCGGCCCACCATTTTCTGCGCCAGGGTGAAGCCAGCGTTAGAGGCGGCAGGCGCTTGCGGCAGACGGAACAGGGTTGAAGCCGGCAGACCCAGGAATTCGCGGGCCTTGGCGGTCAGCGAACGGCCAATGATCAGGTTGATACGGCCACCAGCACGCACCTCGTCGAGCAACACTTGCGACTTGAGCGAGAACGCGGCAACTTCAGCGCCGTTTTTGGTGATCTTGCCGTCGTAGGGCAGCACTTCAATCACGTCGCCCATTTCGAGCTTGGACACGTCCACTTCGATCGGCAGAGCACCCGAGTCTTCCTGTGTGTTGAAGAAGATGGGGGCAATCTTGCCGCCCAGGGTCACACCGCCAAAGCGCTTGTTGGGCACAAAGGGGATGTCCTGGCCCGTGGCCCAGATCACACTGTTGGTGGCGGACTTGCGGGAAGAGCCGGTGCCGACCACATCGCCCACGTAGGCCACCAGGTTGCCTTTTTTCTTGAGGTCTTCGATGAACTGGATGGGACCACGCACACCGTCTTTTTCGGGCTTGAAAGCCGCATCGGGACGGGTGTTCTTGAGCATCGCCAGGTAGTGCATGGGGATGTCAGGACGTGTGGTGGCGTCAGGCGCGGGCGACAGGTCGTCGGTGTTGGTTTCGCCAGGCACCTTGAAGACGGTCACGGTGATGGACTTGGGCACTTCAGGGCGGGTGGTAAACCACTCGGCGTCAGCCCAGCTTTGCATGACTTCCTTGGCCTTGGCGTTGCCGGCCTTGGCTTTGGTGGCCACGTCGTTGAAGAAGTCAAACATCAAGAGGGTTTTCTTGAGGCCTTCGGCGGCGATGCTGGCAACTTCCGCGTCATCGAGCAGCTCGATCAAGGGATGCACGTTGTAGCCGCCCACCATGGTGCCCAGCAGCTCGGTGGCCTTGGCTTTCGATACCAGCCCCACCGTAATGTCACCATGCGCCACGGCGGCCAGGAAAGAGGCCTTGACCTTGGCCGCATCGTCCACACCCGGCGGTACGCGGTGCGTGAGCAGATCCATCAGGAAGGCATCTTCACCTGCGGGAGGATTCTTGATCAGCTCGATCAGAGCTTCCACCTGCTTGGCATCCAGCGGCAGAGGTGGAATACCGAGGGCCGCGCGCTCGGCGACGTGTTCACGGTAGGCTTTCAACATGGTACGTTCTCCTGTCTAAAAAGTTTAAATCGATACAGCTGCCGAAGCAGCAAAGAAACCCTGAGTGGCCAGTGGTAATGCGCAACCGGTTTGGTGCGCACGCTCAAGTAGTTGCCAGAAAAACCGGTAGCTGGCGCGGTCATGCAGTTGACCGGCATGGCTGATGGGGGCCCACTGAGCGGCATGCGCAGCCACAATGATCTCACTGGCGCGTTCGATCTCGGCCTCGGTCGGGGCCATGGCTTCCAGGATCGGGCGGATCTGCGCCGGGTGGATGCTCCACATGCGGGTAAACCCAAATTCACGGGCTGCCTTGCGCGCCGCCTCCCGGATGGCATCCACATTGCTGAATTCGGTCACGACACAGTGCGAAGGTACTTTGCCATGTGCATGGCAAGCGCTGGCAATGTCCAGCTTGGCACGCACCACCAGCGGGTGGGTGAACTGGCCTGCAGCGGCCATGCCGTCCGATGGAATCGCACCGCCATGGGCCGACACAAAGTCCATCAAACCGAAGCTGAGCGACTGCACACGGGGGTGGGCCGCAATGTCAAAAGCACGGTGCACGGCGGCGGGAGATTCGATCAGCACCTGCAGCGGCAGGGCGTGGGCGCCAGCAGCATCGAGCGCAGCAGCAGCGCGCTCAACGTCCTGCAACGACTCCACCTTGGGCACCATGATGTGCACCAGGCGGTGGCCGGCGCGGCCGGCAATCTGGGCCACGTCGGCATCGAAATGGGGGTGATCCACCGGGTGGACCCGCACCGCGACGCGCGCGTCAGAGTGTTTGTCTGTGGCGGCCAGCGCCAGCTCGGTGACCAGCGCAGCGTGCTCCGCTTCGCCGCCCACCGGGGCGCCGTCCTCGCAATCGAGGGTGACATCGAAGACGCAGGTGCCGTATTCCTGCGTCATCTCGGCCTGCAGTTGCAGGCTTTTGCGCATCCGCGCCTCGACGCCGCTGTAATGGTCACACACCGGCAGCTGAACGCTACCGGCCTGCGCCCCCAGCAACACCTCACGCGGATGCATACCCAAGCTCCGATCAGAGCAGGTGGGCCACGCCAGCTTGCTCGTCAGTCAGCTCCTTGAGCGTCTTGTCGATGCACTGCTGACTGAAGGCGTCAATGTCGAGACCTTCAACAACTTTGTACTGGCCGTTTTCGCAGGTGACGGGGAAGCCAAACATGACGTCCTTGGGGATGCCGTACCAGCCTTGCGAAGGAATACCCATGGTGACCCACTTGCCGTTGGTGCCCAGGGCCCAGTCACGCATGTGGTCGATGGCGGCGTTGGCAGCCGAAGCGGCAGAGCTCAAGCCACGCGCTTCGATGATGGCTGCGCCGCGCTTGCCCACGGTGGGCAGGAACACGGTTTCGTTCCAGACTTGGTCGTTGATCATGTCTTTGACGGATTCACCGTTGATGGTAGCGAAACGGTAGTCGGCGTACATGGTGGGCGAATGGTTGCCCCACACGGCCAGTTTCTCGATGTCCTTGACGGCCTTGCCGGTCTTGGCAGCGATCTGGCTGGCAGCGCGGTTGTGGTCCAGACGCAGCATGGCAGTGAAGTTGCCTGGCTTGAGGTCGGGAGCCGACTTCATGGCGATATAGGCGTTGGTGTTGGCAGGATTGCCGACCACCAGCACTTTGACATCACGGCTGGCCACGGCGTTCAGGGCCTTGCCCTGGGCCGTAAAGATCTGGGCGTTGGCAGCCAACAGGTCTGCTCGCTCCATGCCGGGACCACGGGGACGTGCGCCGACCAGCAGGGCATAGTCGGTGTCCTTGAAGGCGGTCATGGCATCAGCGTGGGCCTCCATGCCGGCCAGCAACGGGAATGCGCAGTCTTCGAGCTCCATCATCACGCCTTTGAGGGCCTTCTGGGCCTTCTCATCGGGAATTTCCAGCAATTGCAAAATGACAGGCTGGTCCTTGCCCAGCATTTCGCCAGAGGCGATGCGGAACAACAGGGCGTAACCGATTTGACCAGCAGCGCCGGTGACGGCAACGCGGACGGGCTTCTTGCTCATAGAAAACTCCAGAAAGTGTGAGGTAAGAGAAAAAACGAACAGCTTGCGAGTGTACCCGCGAAAACCCTGATGGGTCAATTTGTCTTATGTCTTATATAAGATATGATTGCACACCTGACAGGGGGCTGACCCCTGCACCTTTTTCAAGCCCATGAACACCCCAAGCACCCCTTTCGAAGGTTCGTCTGGCGCGGACACCCCCGCCGCCACGCCAGCCTTCAGCCCGCTGTACCAACAGATTAAGGGGCTCATTTTGCAAAGCCTACAAGCGGCCGAGTGGAAACCTGGCGAATCCATCCCCAGCGAGATGGACCTGGCTGCCCGCTATCGTGTCAGCCAGGGCACCGTTCGCAAGGCCATTGATGAACTCGCCGGCGACAACCTGCTGGTGCGCCGTCAGGGCAAAGGCACCTTTGTGGCCACGCATGCAGAGCAGCATGTGCAATACCGTTTTCTGAAACTTGTGCCGGACAGCGGCGACTTGGCCAGTGAGGGCCCTGCCCAGCGGACCATTGTGGACTGCCGCCGTCTGCGCGCCAATGCCGAAATCGCCCGTGCTCTGGCCCTGCGCTCTGGCGACACCGTGGTGCAGGTTCGCCGTGTGCTGGCGTTTGCAGGTGTACCCACCATTTTGGAAGACCTATGGTTACCTGGCGGTCCGTTCAAAGGCCTGAGCGCCGAACGCCTGGCCCAATACCATGGTCCGATGTATGGTCTTTTTGAAGCCGAATTTGGCGTACGCATGGTGCGTGCCGATGAAAAAATCCGTGCCGTGCTGCCGGATGAATCACAGCAAGCGTTGCTGGCGGTGAATGCTGGCACACCCTTGCTCAGCGTCGAACGGGTGGCCTATACCTACAACGACACCCCCATGGAGCTGCGCCGGGGCCTGTACCGCACCGACAGCCATCACTATCACAATGCCTTGAGCTGAAAAACCAATTTTTTCCTCTGAAAAGACTGCTGTGTGAAATGCTCATGTCAGTTTGCTGCATTGCAATAGAATCCGTGCGTTTGTCGCCCAAAATTACAAACGCGTTACCACCCCTCAGAAAGTGCCACCATGACTGAAATCGCACGCAAGCGGCCAGTGTTCCGCAACATCAATGCCCTGAAGGACCTCCCCACCTACCGTCTGCCCGCTGCAGGCTGGGTGTCAATCCTGCACCGCGTCAGCGGTGTGCTGATGTTCCTCCTGATGCCCTTCATCATCTGGATGTTCGACAACTCCGTCAGTTCCGAAATTTCCTTTGCCACATTCAGCGCCGCCTTCAATACCGGCCTGGGCTTCGTGCCCGGCGTGCTGGTCAAGCTGGTCGCCCTGGCCCTGATCTGGGCCTACCTGCACCACTTCATTGCCGGCGTTCGCCACCTGTACATGGACGTGTTTCACGCCGTGAGCAAGGAATTTGGCAAGTCCTCTGCTGTGGTGACCCTGACGCTGAGTCTGGGCCTGACCGCTGTGCTGGGTGCCAAGCTGTTTGGCCTTTACTGATCGACTTCCAGGAGTAACAACATGTCCGTCAACTACGGCTCCAAACGCATCGTCGTCGGTGCTCACTACGGTCTGCGCGATTGGCTCGCTCAACGCGTCACCGGCGCCCTTATGGCCCTGTTCACCCTGGTGGTGCTGGCGCAGGTGATCTTCACCTCTGGCCCCATTGGCTACGAGCAGTGGGCCGGCATCTTCGCCCCCCAATGGATGAAGTTCCTCACCTTCGCCGTCATCGTGGCCCTGCTGTGGCACGTCTGGGTCGGGGTGCGTGATATTTTCATGGATTACATCCAGCCCGTGGGCATACGCCTGTCCTTGCAAGTGTTCGCCATCGTCTGGCTGGTCGGCTGCGCCGGCTGGGCCGTCCAGGTGCTGTGGCGCCTGTAAGACGCCGCTTTTCATTGCGTACCTCTCACTGATTGAAGACCATGAGCTATACCAAAGACCAAATCGCCAACCGCAAGTTCGACGTTGTGATCGTCGGCGCCGGTGGTTCCGGCATGCGCGCATCGCTGCAACTGGCCCGCGCTGGCCTGAATGTGGCTGTGTTGTCCAAAGTGTTCCCCACCCGCTCGCACACCGTGGCCGCCCAAGGTGGCGTGTCCGCCTCGCTGGGCAACATGTCCGACGACAACTGGGACTACCACTTCTACGACACCGTCAAGGGCTCCGACTGGCTCGGCGACCAGGACGCTATCGAATTCATGTGCCGCGAAGCGCCCAAAGTGGTGTATGAACTCGAGCACATGGGCATGCCGTTTGACCGCAACCCCGACGGCACCATCTACCAGCGCCCCTTCGGTGGTCACACTGCCAACTTCGGTGAAAAGCCTGTGCAACGTGCCTGCGCCGCAGCCGACCGCACCGGCCACGCCATGCTCCACACGCTTTACCAGGCCAACGTGGCTGCCCGCACGACCTTCTTCGTGGAGTGGATGGCCCTCGACTTGATCCGCAACGCCGAAGGCGATGTGGTGGGCGTCACCGCCCTCGAGATGGAAACTGGCGACCTGTACACCCTGCAGGCCCAAACCGTGCTGTTCGCCACCGGTGGCGCTGGCCGGATCTTCCAATCGTCCACCAACGCCTTCATCAACACGGGTGACGGCCTGGGCATGGCTGCTCGCGCAGGCATCCCACTGCAGGACATGGAGTTCTGGCAGTTTCACCCCACCGGCGTGGCCGGCGCAGGCGTGCTGCTGACCGAAGGCTGCCGCGGTGAAGGCGCCATTTTGCTCAACAGCAATGGCGAGCGCTTCATGGAGCGCTATGCCCCCACGCTCAAAGACCTTGCACCGCGCGACTTCGTGTCCCGCTGCATGGGCCAGGAAATCCTGGAAGGCCGTGGCTGTGGTCCCAACAAGGACTACATCTACATGAAGCTCGACCACCTTGGCGCCGACACCATTCGCAAGCGCCTGCCCTCGGTGGAAGAAATCGGTCACAAC
>JALRIL010000192.1 GCA_023255445.1 Limnohabitans sp.
CCTGCGGCTCTGTGCATCATGGCTTACGGTGCGGTGCAGAAGATTGATCGGGGCAACATCAACAAGTGGTTTACCTATCTGAAGCGCACACCGAAAGAGTTGCAGTCGGTGTTTAGTATCACAGCAGCAAAGAACAAATCACCACCCTCGACGCCAACATGAAGGAATACGGCTCGGCCGCCTTCTTTCCGTTCTTGTCCAAGCGCCAGGGCATCGTGCACGTCATTGGCCCTGAAAACGGTGCCACCCTGCCCGGCATGACCGTGGTCTGCGGCGACTCGCACACCTCCACCCATGGCGCCTTTGGCGCACTGGCCCACGGCATCGGCACTTCTGAAGTCGAACACGTCATGGCCACGCAAACCCTGCTCGCCAAAAAAGCCAAGAACATGCGGGTCTTGGTCGAAGGCCAGGTGGCCAAAGGCGTGACCGCCAAGGACATTGTGCTGGCCATCATCGGCAAGATCGGCACGGCTGGCGGCACCGGCTACACCATCGAATTTGCTGGCAGCGCCATCCGCGCCCTGAGCATGGAAGGCCGCATGACCGTGTGCACCATGGCCATCGAAGCCGGTGCCCGCGCCGGGCTGGTGGCGGTGGATGACAAAACGATTGAGTACGTCAAAGGCCGCCTGCTCTCGCCCACCGGTGTGGAATGGGACCAGGCCGTGGCGTACTGGAAGACGTTGCACTCCGACGCCGATGCCCAATTTGACACGGTGGTCGAGCTGGACGCCACACAAATCGTGCCGCAGGTCACCTGGGGCACCTCGCCCGAAATGGTGCTGGGCATTGATGGCACCGTACCCGACCCCGACAAGGAAAAAGACGAGGTCAAGCGCGGCGCCATCGAACGCGCCCTGAGCTACATGGCCCTGCAACCAGGCAAGGCGATGAGCGACATCACCATCGACAAAGTCTTCATCGGCTCATGCACCAACAGCCGCATCGAAGACATGCGCGAAGCCGCCGCCGTGGTCAAAAAACTGGGCCAGAGAGTGGCCAAGAACGTCAAGCTGGCCATGGTCGTTCCCGGTTCGGGTCTGGTCAAAGCGCAAGCCGAAGCCGAAGGCCTGCACGAAATTTTCAAAGCTGCGGGCTTTGAGTGGCGCGAACCCGGCTGCTCCATGTGCCTGGCCATGAACGCCGACCGCCTCGAGCCAGGCGAGCGCTGCGCCTCCACCAGCAACCGCAACTTCGAAGGCCGTCAGGGCGCCGGTGGCCGCACCCACCTCGTGTCACCCGCCATGGCCGCTGCCGCCGCCATACATGGACACTTTGTGGACGTCCGCAAATTCGCTTAAGGGTTACAGACATGCAAAAATTCACCCTTCACAAAGGCCTGGTGGCCCCCATGGACCGCGCCAACGTGGACACGGACGCCATCATCCCCAAGCAGTTCCTCAAGTCGATCCGCAAGACCGGCTTCGGCCCCAACCTGTTCGACGAGTGGCGCTACCTCGACGTCGGCCAGCCCGGCGTGCCAGAGTCGCAGCGCAAGCCGAATCCGGACTTCGTGCTGAACCAGCCGCGCTACGCCGGCGCCTCGGTGCTGCTGGCGCGCAAGAACTTCGG
>JALRIL010000201.1 GCA_023255445.1 Limnohabitans sp.
AACCGGGGGTGTGGCGAGAAGGATCGATTTCCCAGACTTCCTTGATGCCGATGCCGTAGGTCTGCGGGTCGCGGCCTTCATCCAGCTTGTACTTGGCGATCAGCTGCTTGCCCAGATGGCCCCGCGCGCCTTCGGCAAACACGGTGTATTTGCCGTGCAACTCCATACCCAGCTGAAAGTTCTCGGTCGGCTCGCCGTCTTTGCCAATGCCCAGATTGCCGGTGGCCACGCCTTTGACGGAGCCATCGTCGTTGTAAAGCACTTCGGCCGCGGTGAAGCCGGGGAAAATTTCCACACCCAAATTCTCGGCCTGCTGGGCCAGCCAGCGGGTGAAGTTGGATAGGCTGATGATGTAGTTGCCGTGGTTTTGTGCGCACTCGGGCAGAAAGATGCCGGGGGTGCGGGTGGCGCCGGTCTCGCTCAGGAAGCTCCAGGCGTCGTCGGTCACGGGCTGGTTAAGCGGTGCACCGCGTTCTTTCCAATCGGGGAAGAGTTCGGTCAGGGCCTTGGGGTCCATGATGGCACCGCTCAGGATGTGCGCGCCGGGCTCACCGCCTTTTTCCAGCACCACCACCGAGACGTCCTGGCCCTTTTCAGCGGCCAGTTGTTTGAGGCGAATGGCCGTGGACAGGCCTGCAGGGCCGGCGCCGACCACGACCACGTCGTATTCCATGGCTTCACGTGGGCCGTAGGTGCTGATGATTTCTTCTGGGCTCATAGAACGTGCAAAGGTAAAAAGTGAAATGTGTCGGGCTTGCGACTCATTTTATGCGTCGATCATGCGCATTCGCCGCAAAATGCAAGCTGTTGAGTTTTCCAAAATAAAGGGTTTTCCATGAGTTACGACATCGACCTTGCAGGACGCGTGGCTTTGGTGACGGGTGCCTCAAGTGGACTGGGAGCGCAATTTGCTCGTACGCTGGCGAGCGCCGGCGCAGGCGTGGTGCTCGCCGGGCGGCGCTTGGACAAGCTGAAGGCGTTGCGCACCGAGATCGAAGCGGAAGGCGGTAGCGCTCATGTGGTGCAGATGGATGTGACCGACAAGGACAGCATTGCCGCTGCGGTGGCGCATGCCGAAACCGAATTTGGAACGATCGATATCCTGGTCAACAACTCCGGCGTGAGCGCCACCAGCCGCATTCAGGATGTGACCGCGCAGGACTATGACTTTGTCATGAACACCAACGTGCGTGGTGCGTTTTTTGTGGCGCAGCAAGTAGGCAAACGGATGCTGGCCCGAGCCAAGGGCGCGGCGCCAGGCAGTTTCACAGGTGGGCGCATCATCAACATTGCCTCCATGGCGGGACTGAAGGTGCTGCCACAGATCAGCGTGTATTGCATGAGCAAGGCGGCGGTGATTCACATGACCAAAGCGTTTGCCGTCGAGTGGGGAAAGTTTGGTATCAACGTCAATGCGATTTGCCCAGGCTACATCGACACTGAAATCAACCACGAACACTGGCAGACAGAGGGCGGACAAAAACTGATCCAGATGCTGCCGCGCAAGCGGGTGGGACAGCCGCACGATCTGGACGCGGTGCTGATGATGCTGGCCAGCGATCAATCGGGTTTTGTCAACGGCGCCATCATCGCTGCTGACGATGGTTTTGCGCTTTAAGCAGTCAAGGACAAACGATGCGCTACGAAATTCCGGCACGCAAAAAGCTGGTGTACGAAACCGTGATTCCCTTGCGTTGGGGCGACATGGACGCCATGGGGCATGTCAACAATACCCTGTACTTTCGCTACCTGGAAATTGCCAGGGTTGACTGGATGGAAAAGGCCAATTGTGGCGTCAATCCTCAGGGACAAGGGCCAGTGATCGTCAATGCATTTTGCAACTTCTATCGTCAACTGGAGTACCCGGGAGATGTGCTGGCCAAGATGTATGTGAGTGATCCTGCACGCACCACGTTCGAAACCTGGTGCACGCTTGAGCGGAGTGATCAGCCGGGTCTGATCTATGCCGAAGGCGGTGCCACCACGATTTGGGTGGACTTTCCGCAGAAGAAAGCCATCGCGCTGCCCGACTGGGTGCGCGATTTGGTCTCGGGTGAAGACTGATCCTTACGCTTTGACCTTGGGCAGGCGGCCCATCAGATAAAACTCCGGGTTGGGCATCATGCCCGTCACGCTGGCCATCCGGTTGGACAGACCAAAGAAAGCGGTGATGGCGGTGATGTCCCAGATGTCTTCGTCGTCAAATCCATGGGCGTGGAGGGCGGCAAAGTCGGCGTCTTCGACCTTGTCGGAATCGGTGCAGACCTTCATGGCAAAGTCGAGCATGGCGCGCTGGCGAGCGCTGATGTCGGCCTTGCGATGGTTCACGGCTACTTGATCGGCCACCAGGGGTTTCTTCTCGTAGATGCGCAAGATGGCACCGTGGGCCACCACGCAGTACAGGCATTTGTTGGCCGCGCTGGTGGTGGTGACGATCATTTCGCGATCACCTTTGGTCAGGTTGCTGCTGCGGCCCACACTTTCAGGCACCATGAGCGCATCGTGGTAGGCAAAAAATGCCCGCCATTCGGCCGGGCGGCGTGCAAAGGCCAGGAACACATTGGGCACAAAGCCAGCCTTCTCCTGCACCTCCAGAATTTTGGCGCGGATGTCCTCGGGCAGCGTGTCCAAGTCGGGGTAGGGGTAGCGGGTGCTCATGGGCGATGCCTCGTCAGTCGTGCTTAAAGTCTGTTCATTATGCTGAGTGACCCTTCAGGAGTCTGTCATGTCCGATACCCCCAAAACCCTTGTTCAGTCCCTGCCGCAGGATGCGGCCTTTCAGGCAGGATTGGCCACACGCACTGCCGTCATGGGCCAAGCCTTTGTGGACCGAGCGTTTGAGGGCATGACCGAATTCACGCGCCCCCTTCAGGAACACATCACTCGGGCTGCCTGGGGCGACACCTGGCAACGCTCGGGACTGGATCTGAAAACGCGCAGCATGATCACCGTGGCCATGCTCACCGCGTTGGGTAAATCGCACGAGCTCAAGGGCCATGTGCGCGGTGCGCTTAACAATGGTGTGAGCACAGAGGAGCTGCAGGAAATTTTTTTGCACGCAGCCATTTACTGCGGTGTGCCTGCAGCGGTGGAAGGTTTTCGCACGGCGGCCGAGGTCGTGGAGCCACCGAAGGCCTGAGTTTTATCCCCGCATCAGCTTCTGGATCAGGTCGGCCGCAGTGCTGGCCTGGTATTTGCGCATGAGCTTGACGCGGTAGATTTCCACCGTGCGGTGGCTGATGCCAAGTGCCCGGCCTATTTCTTTGCTGGTCAGGCCATCCATCACATGGGCTGCGACTTCGCGTTCGCGGGCAGTGAGTTCGGCCTTGACGGGCTTGCGCGCAGACAAATCCTCAAAGGTCCAGATGCCCGCTTCGTGTGGCGCATCGCGGTTGAGGGCGCGGCCCGTCACGTGGCACCAGAAGGTTTCGCCCTTGAGGCGGCCATCCACCCGTTTCATGACCCGGTCATCGGCGTACACGCCATTGGTGTTCAGGATGGGCGCGATGCGTTGTCCGGTGCGCTCGTATTCGTCGGCGCTGGGGTAGAGCAGCTGAAAGCTCTGTCCCACCAGTTGTTCACGTTCGAGCCCAAACATTTCGCACACTCGCTGATTGCAGTCGACCATGGTGCGATTGCGCGAGAGCACCATGCCGATGGGGGCCAGGTCAAACGCGAGGCGGTAGTCGATGTCTTGCGGCATGCGGGGTCACCATTACGAAAAACTACGTATTTGAATACGTAGTATCGTAGCGTCATTCCATCCCCTTTGACTGGAGATTTGCGTGAACAAAGTCTTTCCCTCTGCCGCCGAGGCGCTCAAGGACATCGTGGCCGACGGCCAGCTGATGGCTGTGGGCGGTTTTGGCCTGTGTGGCATTCCCGAAGCCCTGATCGATGCGCTGCGTGACACCGGCGTTAAAAACCTGACCGTGATTTCCAACAACGCGGGCGTTGATGGTTTTGGTCTGGGCAAGCTCCTGGAAACGCGCCAGATCAAGAAAATGATCTCGTCCTATGTGGGCGAGAACAAGGAGTTTGAGCGCCAGTACCTGGCGGGCGAACTCGAACTGGAGTTCACACCCCAGGGCACGCTGGCCGAGAAGCTGCGCGCTGGAGGCGCAGGCATTCCCGCCTTCTTCACCAAAACCGGTGTGGGCACCCTGGTCGCCGAAGGCAAGGAACTGCGCGAGTTTGATGGCGAAACCTATGTCATGGAGCACGCCCTGGTGCCCGAGGTCGCCTTGATCAAAGCCGATGTGGCCGACCGTTCGGGCAATCTGCGTTTCAACCTGACGGCACGTAACTTCAACCCCGCAGCCGCCATGGCCGGCAAGATTTGCGTGGTGGAAGTCGAGCGCGTGGTGGCTACAGGCGAAATCGCCCCCGACGATGTGCACCTGCCAGGCATTTATGTGCACCGCATCGTGCACAACCCCACGCCTGAAAAGCGCATCGAAAAACGCACCACCCGAGACCGTAAAGTTTAAGGAGTTACACCATGGCCTGGACCCAAGACCAAATGGCCGCGCGTGCGGCAAAAGAACTGCAAGATGGTTTCTATGTGAACCTGGGCATCGGCATACCGACGCTGGTGGCCAACCATGTGCCCGACCACATCGAAGTCTGGTTGCAAAGCGAAAACGGCATGCTGGGCATTGGCCCCTTCCCGTACGAAGACGAAGTGGACGCCGACTTGATCAATGCCGGCAAACAAACCGTGACCACCCTCAAGGGCTCGTCCATTTTCGGTAGCCACGAAAGCTTCGCCATGATTCGTGGCGGCAAGATCAACCTGTCCATCCTGGGCGCCATGCAGGTCACCGCTTCCGGCGACCTGGCCAACTGGATGATCCCCGGCAAGATGGTCAAAGGTATGGGCGGCGCGATGGATCTGGTCGCTGGCGTCAAGCGCGTGATCGTACTGATGGAACATGTGGCCAAGAAAAAGGATGGCACCGAAGACCTGAAGATCCTGCCTGAGTGCACTTTGCCCCTGACGGGCAAGGGGGTGGTGGATCGCATCATCACCGACTTGGGCGTGATGGATGTGACCCCCAAAGGTCTGCAGGTGGTCGAGCTGGCTGAGGGCGTGACGCCCGAATTCATTCAGTCCAAAACCGGGGTCAAGCTGATATTCTGAGCCCCCCTTTTTTGACCAGCTGCACCTGCAGCAGTGAACGTTAAACGCCCGATGCGCAAAGGCTTGCGCACCGGGCGTTTTTCATTTCCTCAAATGCTTTTGGGTTTACGGATTCTTTACGCACAGGCGACAGCCCATGCCCTTTAAACCGTGGGGAAATTTTTCATAATACGGTTACCTGATTTTTATGAAGCTTGACATGAACAAGTCCTTGCGTTGGATGGGTGTGGCCGTGATCGTGGCCTCTGGGTCGCTGGCCTTGGTGGCGTGTGGCAACAATCAAGCGGATACGCCCAAGCCTGCTGCTGCAGACGGCAAGCCTGCAGCTGGACAAGGGGGTGGACAAGGGGGTGGACAAGGTGGTGGACAAGGTGGTGGTCAAGGCGTGCCTGTGACCACGCAAGTGGCCAAGCAACAACCCTTTGATGTGGTGCTGGAAGCTGCAGGCACGGTGACCCCTGTGTCCATGGTCGATATTCGACCTCAAATGAGTGGGGTGATCCGCCAGGTGCATGTCAAGGAAGGGCAGATGGTCAAGGCCGGTCAACTGCTTTTTACCTTGGACACGCAATTGGACCAGGCCAATGTCGCTAAAGCCCGGGCGCAATTGCTCAAGGACCAGGCCGCGCTGGCCGATGCCGAGCGTCAGTACAAACGTGCGCAGGATCTGGTCTCGCAAAATTTCATGTCACGTGGCGCAGCCGACACGGCACAAGCCAACTATGAAAGCCTGCAGGCCGTGGTGAATGCCGATCTCGCCGCCCTCGAAGCCGCCAAAGTTCCTCTGTCCTATGGCCAAGTGCGCGCGGCTGTGAGCGGACGACTGGGCGGCGTGCCCGTGTTTGTGGGCTCGGTGGTCAAGGTCAACGACACCTCGTTGGGCACCATCGTTCAGACTGACCCGTTGGATGTGGCCTTCAGCGTCCCGCAAGACAGTTTGCCAGCGCTGCTTGCGCGCATGCGCAAGGCCGAAATGCCGCAGGTGCAGATTGCGCTGCCGCAAGGGGACAAAGCCGTCACCGGCAAGCTGAGCTTTGTGGACAACGTCGTGGACGCTGCGACGGGCACGGTCAAAGTCAAGGCTCGCGTAAGCAATGCCGATGGGCTGCTCTGGCCAGGACAGTTTGTCCGCGCCCGCTTGCAGACCCAACATCTGGACAAAGCCATTGTGGTGCCTGCCCAAGCCCTGGTCCAGAACCCACGTGGCACGGCGGTGTTTGTGGTCAACGAGGGCAAGGCCGCCATTCAGCCGGTCAAGGTCTTGGCGGTGCAGGCCGACATGGCGGCCGTCAGTGGTCTGGAGCCGGGCAGCAAGGTGGTGGTTGATGGACGCCAGAATGTCCGGCCCAATGCGCCCGTGAGTGAAGTCAAGCCCGCTTCTGACAAGCCACGCGCCGAGAAGAAGTCATGAACCTCTCAGAACTCTTCATTCGCCGTCCGGTCATGACGGTGTTGCTCAATCTGGGCATCTTGTTGGCCGGGGTGTTGGGCTACCGCTCCATTCCGGTGTCGGCCTTGCCCAGCTACGACACGCCGGTGATCAACGTTTCTGCCTCTTTGCCAGGTGCCAGTCCGGAGACCATGGCCTCATCTGTAGCGCTGGCGCTGGAGAAACAATTCCAACAAATTCCGGGCCTGGTGCAAATGAGCTCAACCAGCACCACCGGCAGCACCTCGCTGACGCTGGAGTTTGCTGAGGGCAAAAGCATGGACGGCGCAGCATTGGATGTGCAGGCAGCTTTGCTGCGTGCGCAACGTACACTGCCCATCGAGATGACGCAGCCGCCGTCCTATCGAAAGGTCAATCCGGCGGATGCACCGGTGCTGATTGCGGCCATGACCTCGGACGCGCTGTCCCTGACCGAGATGCAGGACTACGCCGAGCACCTGATTGTGCCCAACCTGTCCATGATCGACGGTGTGGCCCAGGTTAACGTTTACGGTTCCAAGCGTTTTGCTGTCCGTGTGCGTGTCAACCCTGCCGCGCTGGCTGCGCGCAACCTGGCCCTTGAAGATGTCTCCAAGGCCTTGTCGGCGGCTAATTCCAACACGCCACTGGGTTCGCTCGATGGCGACCGCCAGACTCTGACCCTGGTGGCCAACGAACAATTGCGCAACGCAGCCGAATTTGCCAACCTGATTGTGGCCACCCGCAACGGCGCCACGGTGCGTTTGCGTGATGTGGCCAGTGTCGAAGACAGCCTGGAAAACGTCAAAACCTACGGCAACTTTGAAGGTGTGCCCTCCATCGTGCTGGCTGTGCAGCGCCAGCCCGACGCCAACACGGTCAAGGTGGTCGATGGTGTACGTCAAGCTCTGGCGCAAATGAAAGACCAGCTGCCCAGCGCCATGGAAATCACGCCCTTCATTGACCGATCCAGCTCGGTACGTGAGGCTATGCACGACGTGACGCTGACGCTGCTGGGCACCATCGTGCTGGTGGTCCTGGTGATTTATTTGTTCCTGCGCCGCGTGGTGGCGACCTTGATTCCCACCCTGTCCTTGCCCGTGTCCCTGGTAGGGGCGGTGGCCTTGCTCTGGGGCCTGAATTACAGTCTGGACAACATTTCCTTGTTGGGCCTGACTCTGGCCGTGGGTCTGGTGGTGGACGATGCGATCGTGATGTTGGAGAACATCATGCGTCATATCGAAGAAGGCGAAAAACCGTTTGCAGCGGCGCTCAAGGGCTCGCGCGAAGTGGGCTTCACCATCATCTCGATATCGACATCGCTCATTGCGGTCTTCATCCCGATCTTCTTCATGCCAGGCGTGATCGGCCTGCTGTTCCACGAATTTGCCGTGGTGGTGGGCTTGGCCATTGTGGTGTCGGCGTTTGTGTCGCTCACGCTGGTGCCCATGCTGGCCAGCCGCTTCCTGAAAACCGAAGACGGTCAACACGTCAACGAAAACCGGGTGGTGACTGCATTTGAGAACGGTTTTGAAGCCACTCTGGCCGCTTACACCCGTGTCTTGGACTGGGCTCTGGCCCATCGCCGGGCGGTGCTGGGCGTGGCCTTGGCCACCTTTGTAGGCACCGCCTGGTTGTTCATGGTCATTCCCAAGGGGTTTTTCCCGCAGGAGGACATTGGGCAGATCACGGTCTCCACGGAGGCCGCCCAGGATGTCTCGTTTGAAGAGCTGGTGCGTCTGCAAAACCAGGCTTCTGAAATCATTCGCAAGGACCCGGCGGTCGATAAGGTGACTTCCTTTGCCGGTGCGGGCGGTACGCAAAACTCCGGGCGCATGTTCATAGCGCTCAAAGACCGATCCGAACGTCCGGAAGTAGGCAAGGTGATCAACCGCTTGCGTGGCAAGTTGCGTGCAGTGCCTGGACTTCGGGTCTTCATGCGTCCGGTGCAGAACCTGCAGTTAGGCGGTCGCATGAGCAAAGCGCAGTACCAGTACGTGCTTCAAAGCGTGCAGGCGGACGCCTTGTACAGCTGGTCTGACAAACTGGTGCAGCGCATGCGCACCGATGCCATGTTCCAGGACGTGAACACCGACGTCCAACTGCGTGGCCTGCAAGCCACAGTGACGGTCGACCGTGATCGTGCGAACGCCTTGGGTGTCTCCCAGGAGGCGGTGCGTTCTACGCTCTATAGCGCCTTTGGTCAGCGACAAGTGGCCACCATTTATTTGCCGACCGACAGCTACCGCGTGATCATGGAAGTGGCGCCCGAGCTCAAAAAGGACGAGTCGGCACTGAACACCTTGTTTGTGCGCTCCAGCACGGGCACCCTGGTGCCGTTGTCGTCGGTGGCCACGGTCAAGCGCACGGTGGGGCCATCGGCCATCAACCACGTGGGTCAGTTGCAGGCGGTAACCATTTCCTTCAACCTGGCACCCGGCGTGGCCTTGGGCGATGCGACCAATGAGTTGGAAAAAATGGGCGATGCCATTGGCTTGCCACCCTCCATCATCCGCAGCTATGGCGGCGATGCGGCTGTGTTCAAGAACTCCCAAGGCAACCAGGTGGTGCTGATTTTGGGTGCTTTGCTGGTGATCTATGTGCTGCTGGGCGTGCTCTACGAAAGCTACATCCATCCCATCACCATCCTGGCAGGGTTGCCATCCGCGGCGGTGGGTGCGCTGGCCACCTTGATGCTGTTCAAGCAGGACCTGACACTGATTGCGACCATTGGCATATTGCTGCTTATTGGTATCGTCAAGAAAAACGCGATCATGATGATTGACTTTGCGCTCGATCAGCAACGACACCATGGCATGGATCCTGCCCACGCCATCCGTCAGGCGTGTATCTTGCGATTCCGTCCGATCATGATGACCACCCTGGCGGCGCTTATGGGGGCGTTACCAATTGCTCTGGGCATTGGTGCTGGCGCCGAACTGCGTCAACCGCTCGGACTGGCGGTGGTGGGCGGCTTGATCTTCTCGCAGGCCGTGACCTTGTTCATCACCCCGGTGATTTATCTGGACCTGGACCGATTCAGTGGCACCGGGCCTGATCTGCGCCCCGAGAACGCGGCCTGAGCAGTCACTTCAAGGTCGGCGGCAGGCCCACATCAAGGTGACGCCGCCGTCTGAGACCAGCCAGTTCGACATCGGTTGGCACTGCCCATCAACGCACAGGGTGTAGTCACCGGTGTAGGGTGAGCGGGTCAATCGCAGTGCCGGCGGCAAGGGCGCTTTGGGGGTGTAGACGTACCAGCCTTGGATGAGGCGAGCATCGTCGGGCGGCTCCATGCCGGCGGCAGATCCCCGAACGCGTGCACTGTCCAAACTCAAACGGACAGAATCCGCGGCTTGCACATGTACGCTGTAAAACTCTTCCCAGCGCACCTTCTCGATCGAGTGTGTCCAGGCCAGTTTGAATTCATGGCCTGGTATGAAGGCTTGGGCGGCGCCATCCGCTGGCAGGTCTACCGCAAACTGGGCTGCCAGAGCCAGGCACAGACCGGCGCTCAGCATCAGGCGCAAGCCCGACGGCGCTGGCGCCAGACATGCCAGCCCAACAAGGCCGCCACGGCCGCAAGTCCGGCCTCATCGGTTGCAGGCAGGGCCACCACCAGCAAACTGGCTGCAGCAATGGCCCATAGTCGCTCGAAGAGGTTCAGAGGGGCGGTCAGGTAGCCAATGGCACCTGCGCCCCACATGCCAATCGCGACCACGGCCTTGAACACCACCCAGACCACAGCCAAGGGGTTGTCGGTCTGCAGCATCAGGGCTGGGCTGTACACCGCCATGAAGGGCACCACAAAGCCTGCGACGGCAATGCGCATGGCTTGCATGCCGATTTTCAAGCCACTTTCCTTGGCAATGGGCGCAGCCGCAAAAGCGGCCAAGGCTACCGGCGGTGTGAGGTCGGCCATGATGCCGAAATAAAACACGTACATGTGTGACACGATGAGTGGCACGCCCAATTTCAGCAGTACGGGTGCGGCCAGCGAGCTGGTGATGATGTAGTTGGGAATGGTGGGAATGCCCATGCCCAGCACCAGGCAAGTGAGCATGGTCAGCACCAGGGCCAGCAAGAGGTTGTCCTGTCCGATGGCGATGATCTGGCCGCCCATTTCAGCGGCTACGCCCGTCAGGTTGATGACGCCAATGATCACGCCAACCAACGCACACGCCACGGCCACAGGCAATGCGTGGCGGGCGCCATCGACCAAGGCCCGAACCGCGAGTTGACGGGTGTCTGCCCCGGTTCGACGAACCCAGGTGAGCACCACCAGCACCGCTGTGATGACAAAGAAAGACAGCATGCCCATCTTGGCAAAGCTGCTGCAGGCCAAGGCCAGCAAAACCCAGAACAGGACCCGTGCGTGGGTGCCTTTGAGGCCTTGGGCCAGGGCAGCGCCGAAAATCAAAATGACCGTCAGGGCCAGACCGACCGAGCCAGAAAACAGTGGTGTGTAACCTGAGAAGAGTAAGGCCACCAGGCCCATCAGCGGCAGCAACAGGTACCAGCGTTTGCGAATGGCGATCCAAGGGTTGGGGCACTCCTCTTTGGGCAAGCCCATCAGGCCCTTGCGCCCGGCCTCCAGGTGCACCATCCAGAAGGCAGTCAGGAAATACAAAATGGCAGGGATCAGCGCGGCTTTGACAATGTCGACATAGGGCACATCAATGGTTTCGGCCATGATGAAGGCCACTGCGCCCATCACGGGAGGCATGATTTGGCCGCCCATGCTGGCGGTGGCCTCCACACCTCCAGCAAAGCCGGCGCTGTAGCCAAAGCGCTTCATCAGCGGAATGGTGAATTGACCGGTGGTGACCACATTGGCCACGCCGGAGCCATTGATGGTGCCCATCAAACCCGACGAAATGACCGAGACCTTGGCCGGACCTCCGCGCGTGTGGCCCACGGTGCCCATGGCCAGATCGTTGAAGAGGTTGATCATGCCTGCCTGCTCCAGGAAGGCGCCAAACAGGATGAACAAGAAAATATAAGTCGACGAGACGTAGGTGGGTGTGCCGTAAATGCCCTCCGTGCCAAAACTCATCTGACTGAGGATCTGGTCCAGGCCATACCCCCTATGGGCGAGCGCCCCGGGCATGTATTGGCCCCAAACCGCATACGCCAGGAAAACGGCGCACACCAGGGGCAGCCCCCAGCCCATGATGCGTCGTGCCGCTTCAAACACAAGCACCAGCAACAAGGTGCCGACCCACCAGTCCGCGCCCAGGATTTCGCCGGCACGTTGAGTGAGGTCAGCCTCATATACCCACTGATACACACCCGTGGCAAACCCCAGCAGGCCTAACAGACAGCCCAGCGACAGACCAAAGCGGCGCAGGCTGATGCGGGCAGATTCAAAAGGGGGGTAGAGGGTGTAGATCAGCAGCAGCACAAAGCCCACATGGAGGGCGCGCACCACCTGGCTGGACAGCGGCTGGTAAGCAGCCATCCAGATCTGAAAAACCGAAAACGCAATCGCGATGTAGAAAAGGGGGCCCTTGAGGGTCGTTTTGTGAGATGCAGCGGTGTCGCTCATGACGGTACTTCTTGTAAGCGGACAAAACGACCCCGCCAGAGAGCCTGGCGGGGCAGGGGCTTACTTGATCAAGCCGGCTTCTTTGTAAAAGCGCTCAGCGCCTGGGTGCAAGGGCACAGGCATACCCTTGATGGCGCTTTCGAGCTTGATGGCTTTGGCTGCGTTGTGCGCAGCATGCAGGGTGTCCAGATTCGCGTACAGCTGCTTGGCCATTTGATAGGCCAGATCGTCAGACACGCCACTGTGGGTGATCAGGAAGTTAGGAATGGCGCAGGTGGCGACATCGGTAGTCTGGCCCGTGTAGGTGTTGGCCGGAATGGTGGCGGGCTGGTAGGCTGCATCGCCCACTTTGGCAATCACATCGGCCGTGATGGGCACAATCACGATCTTGACCGAAGTCGACAGGTCGCGGATGGAGGCGACGCCCAGACCCGCGGACTGCAAGGTCGCGTCCAGTTGACGATTTTTCATGAGCTCGACCGACTCGCCAAACGGCAGGTATTCGACTTTACCCAGATCGCTGTAGCTCAGGCCGGCAGCCTTGAGCAAGGCGCGGGCGTTGAGTTCGGTGCCCGACTTGGCAGCGCCCACCGACACGCGTTTGCCCTTGAGATCTGCCAGGCTCTTGATGCCGGAGTCCGCGCTGGCCACGATCTGAATGTAGTTGTTGTAGGTGGCAGACAGGCCACGCAGTTTGGAGAGTTTTTGCTTGAAGCCGGCCTCTTCCACACCATTCCAGGCGTTGGAAACCGAGTCGGCCAGTGCGAAAGCCAGTTCGCCGCGACCGGCCTGCAGCAGGTTCAGGTTTTCGGCAGAGGCCTTGGTGACCTGAGCTGTGGCCCGTACGTTGGGAATGCTCTTGCCGTAAATCTGGGAAATGGCCACACCCAAGGGGTAATACACCCCGCTTTGGCCGCCGGTGAGCACGTTGACGAATTGCTGCTGTTGTGCCATGGCAGCTCCAGAAATCAGGGCGGCACCCAGGCCCAGGGCCATTGACCATTTACGAATCCAGCGCATAGATGTCTCCTTCATGTCGCGTGTTGATAAGGCGTGAAATGTCATCCTAACGTAAGGTTGGCCGTCCGATACAGGGGGCGGGTATGTCCTGATGTCCCGCCTGTGACGGGGGAGGGGATAAAGGCCGCAGTCCACAGGAACCGTGCGTTTCTTGCAAAAACGACCTGGGTAATCCGTTAAAAATAAACTTTATCGCGCCTGTTCAGGGTAAATACCGAGAAAGATGCGCAAAAAAATACATAAAGCTGTCTCGTCTGTACAAAAGTGCGCATATCGATATCACAGAATTCGGACCCAGCGGCGTGTTGTCTGTCACCGCTATCAACCAACCGATCTTTCAAACAGGAGACGAACGTGAAATTGAAATTCTCGGCCCTCATGGCAGCCGGCTTGCTGGCCGCAGGCGCTGCCCACGCAGCCACCGAACTGGTCATCGCCACCGTGAACAATGGCCACATGATCGAAATGCAGAAACTCAGCCCCGAGTTCGAAAAAGCCAACCCCGACATCAAACTCAAGTGGGTCACGCTCGAAGAAGGCGTGTTGCGCCAGCGCGTCACGACCGATATCGCCACCAAGGGCGGTCAGTTCGACATCATGACCATTGGCATGTACGAAACCCCGATCTGGGGCAAGAAGGGCTGGCTCAAAGAGATCAAAGCCGACGCCAAGTACGACGCCGATGACCTGCTGCCCGCCATGCGCAACGGCCTG
>JALRIL010000100.1 GCA_023255445.1 Limnohabitans sp.
TAAATAGAATTAATTTGATAACACTAATTACTTTAATAGTAAAGCCATTATCTTCAAATAAGGTATAATTAAAGATTTCTTTCATATTAAATGTATTGATAAAACTATTGGTTATTATATTACATAATTAATCGAACGCCACCAAGGACCGCGCCATGGTCGAAAACGGCCAGGTGGTGGTGCGCCCGATGAACTACTTCGCCATGTCGTATGACCACCGCATCATCGATGGCCGCGAAGCCGTGTTGGGCTTGGTCGCCATGAAAGAGGCGCTGGAAGATCCCACACGCTTGCTGTTCGATCTGTAATCTGATGTTGACGGCAATGCCTCCTGACGGGGGCATTGCCCATTTGAAAGTACCTCATGAGCAAACAATTTGACGTTGTCGTCATTGGCGGTGGCCCCGGCGGCTACATTGCAGCCATTCGCGCTGCACAACTGGGCTTCAATGTGGCCTGTATCGACGAGTGGAAAAACGCCACTGGCGGACCCGCTCCAGGGGGCACCTGCACCAACGTGGGCTGCATTCCCTCCAAGGCGCTGCTGCAGTCCAGCGAGCACTTCGAGCACGCCAACCATCACTTCGCTGACCACGGCATCACCGTCAAGGACGTCAAGATGGACGTGGCCAAGATGATTGCCCGTAAGGACAACGTCGTGAAGCAAAACAACGACGGTATCCTGTACCTGTTTAAAAAGAACAAGGTCTCCTTCTTCCACGGCCGCGGCAGCTTTGCCGGCAAGGCCGAGGGCGGTTATGAGATCAAGGTGGCCGGCAAGACCGAAGAGTCCATCGTCGGCAAACAGGTCATCGTCGCCACTGGCTCCAACGCCCGTGCGCTGCCGGGCGTGCCCTTTGACGAGGTCAATGTTCTGTCCAACGACGGCGCCTTGCGCGTTGCCGCCGTGCCCAAGAAGCTGGCACTGATCGGATCGGGTGTGATCGGCCTGGAAATGGGCTCGGTCTGGCGCCGTCTGGGCGCTGACGTCACCATCCTCGAAGGTCTGCCGACCTTCCTGGGCGCGGTGGACGAACAGATCGCCAAGGAAGCCAAGAAGGCCTTTGACAAGCAGGGCCTGAAGATCGAGCTGGGTGTGAAAGTCGGCGAGATCAAGACCGGCAAAAAGGGCGTGACCGTCAACTACACCAATGCCAAGGGAGAAGCCGTGGTGCTGGACGCCGACAAGCTGATCGTCTCCATCGGCCGCGTACCCAACACCAACGGCCTGAACGTGGAAGCCGTGGGCTTGCAGCTTGATGAGCGTGGCGCCATCGTGGTCGACGGCGACTGCCGTACCAATGTGCCCGGCATCTGGGCCGTAGGCGATGTGGTGCGTGGCCCGATGCTGGCACACAAGGCCGAGGAAGAGGGCGTGGCCGTGGCCGAGCGTATCGCTGGCCAGCACGGGCATGTGAACTTCAACACCATCCCCTGGGTCATCTACACCAGCCCCGAGATCGCCTGGGTCGGCCGCACCGAGCAGCAGCTCAAAGCCGACGGCGTGGCCTACAAGGCGGGCACCTTCCCGTTCCTGGCCAACGGCCGCGCGCGTGCCTTGGGTGACACGACGGGTATGGTCAAGTTCCTGGCCGACGCCAAGACGGACGAGATCCTGGGCGTGCACATCGTAGGTCCGATGGCGTCCGAGCTGATCTCCGAGGCCGTCGTGGCCATGGAGTTCCGCGCCAGCGCCGAAGATATCGCCCGCATCTGCCATGCACACCCCTCGTTGTCTGAAGCGACCAAGGAAGCCGCGCTCGCCGTGGACAAGCGTACGCTGAACTTCTGATTGCGCCGCAGGGCCTCTTGCGATCCAAACCCGGGCTCGTCCCGGGTTTTTTATGCCTTAGACTCAAGCCATGTCTGTTCGCACAGTTTACGAAGAAGAGCTCAAAAAGCGCGGTTTCCAGAGCGATCCCGCACAGTTACGCGCTATCGACGCTCTTGAGCGTTGCGCCCAGGAGTGGGCGCATTACAAAGCACGCCGCTCCAACAGTTTGAAGAAACTGATCAACCGTCCGGACATCCCCAAAGGGGTCTATATGTACGGCGGGGTCGGGCGTGGAAAAAGCTTTTTGATGGACTGTTTCTACGAGGCTGTTCCGATCCAGCGCAAAACCCGTTTGCACTTTCATGAATTCATGCGCGAGGTGCATCGTGAGCTGGCGGGTTTGCAGGGCACGGTCAATCCGCTCGACGAGCTGGGTAAACGCATGGCCAAGCGCTTCAAGCTCATTTGTTTTGATGAATTTCACGTGGCCGACATCACCGACGCGATGATTCTGCATCGCCTGTTGCAGGCCTTGTTTGATAACGGTGTGGGTTTTGTCACCACGTCCAACTTCATGCCCGACGGCTTGTACCCGAATGGCCTGCACCGTGACCGTATCCTGCCAGCGATTGCCTTGCTCAACGAGCGCATGCAGGTGCTCAACGTCGACAATGGGACCGATTACCGTCGTCGCACACTGGAGAAGGTTCGTCTCTATCACATGCCTCTGGGTGAGGATGCTGATCTTCAGATGCAGGACGCTTTCGAGCGCCTGGCCAGTGGTCAAGATGAAGCACCCTTGCTGCACATTGAAGCCCGTGAAATCCGTGCCCGACGCCGCAATGGTGGCGTGGTGTGGTTTGATTTCTGGTCTCTGTGCGGGGGACCACGTTCGCAAAATGATTACCTGGAAATAGCCAGCCAGTTTCACACGGTGCTGCTCAGCAATGTGCCGGCCATGCCGGTCAAGCTCGCCTCTGAGGCACGTCGCTTTACCTGGTTGATTGATGTGCTGTATGACCGGCGCGTCAAGCTGATCGTTTCAGCCGAGGTGCCTCCCGAACAGCTCTACACCGAGGGACCCCTGGTGCACGAGTTTCCTCGCACCGTTTCGCGGCTCAACGAAATGCAGTCCACCGAGTTCCTGGCACTTGAACATCGAACCGTCAACACCCAACTGACATGAAAACTTGGTTCATCGTCCTGCTGATGTGTGCCTTTGCTGCGCAAGTGCGGGCTCAACTGCCCAACGCAGAACCGGGTGAACAAGCCATTCTGAGTGCGCAACGTGCTGAGATGACTATGCGAAAACAAGCGGTCATGGAAGAACACACCAAGCTTCGCAAGCAGTGTTGGCAGCGCTTTGCTGTCAATGATTGCCTGCGCGATGTCCGGCGCGCCCAGCGCAAAGCGCTGGAACCGGTTCAGGCCGAACTGTTGGCACTCAATGCCCGAGAGCGCGCTTTGCGTTTGAAAGAGCGCGAGCAACGCCTGCAGGATAAAGCCAAACCATGAGCGAGGACATGCAGGACGGCCGCATGCATGCGGTGCGTACGCCTCACCATCGCTTGCTGGAAATGCAGTTGGAGCACACCGAACTCGATGCGCAAATAGATGCCTTGCTTGAGGCTGGCGCGGGACATGACCAACTGGCTGTCCAGCGCATGAAAAAGCGCCGCCTGCAGCTGCGTGACCAGATGGCGCAGCTCGAACGCTTGATGAACCCGGGAGAGCCGGCTTGAGTGACCTGCAAGCGGCGGTTGCGCAAGTGCTCAAGTCAGAGGGGCTGCTCAGTCAGTGTCTGCCTGATTTTCAGCCTCGCCAAGCCCAGCAGGATATGGCCACAGCCGTCAGTGAGACCATTGCTGCTGGCGGGCAACTGGTGGTGGAAGCGGGGACCGGTGTGGGCAAAACCTACGCCTATCTGGTGCCCACTTTGCTCAGTGGCCAAAGGGCCTTGATCTCGACTGCGACCAAAGCCTTGCAGGACCAATTGTTTGCCCGAGATATCCCGCGTTTGCTGCAATGGCTGGGGCTGCCATTACGGGTGGCCTTGCTCAAGGGGCGGGGCAGTTATTTGTGCCTGCACCGCATGGAACAGGCGCCGCATGGGTTTGCACTCGATGCGCCTGGCATGCGACACACCTGGCAACGAGTCGAGCAGTGGTCTCGCCTCACGCGCACGGGCGATCTGGGTGAGCTCACTGGTCTGGACGAACAGTCTGCCGTGCTGCCCCTGGTGACGTCTACACGCGACAATTGCCTGGGCTCCATGTGTCCCAAGTACAAGGCTTGTCATGTCAACCTGGCGCGCAAGGAAGCGATGGCTGCCGATCTGGTGGTCATCAACCATCATTTGTGTTTTGCCGACATGGCCGTTCGCGAAAGTGGTGTGGCCGAGCTGCTGCCCAATGTGGGTGTTACCGTGTTCGATGAAGCGCACCAGCTGAACCAGATTGGCGTGCACTTTCTGGGCGCCCAACTATCGTCAGGCCAATTGCTGGAACTTTCACGTGATGTGCTCAACGTGGCCTTGCAGTGGGCCAAAGGACTTGCAGACTGGCAAACCTTGGCGGGGAAGCTGGACACTGCTGTGCGCGATTGGCGGTTGAGTGCGGGTCACCGGCGAAGCGCTGTCCGGCTGCGCTGGACCGAGAACGTACCCGAAGGGCTGGATGCCTCCGTCTGGACCGTAACGGTTGAGGGAGTCGATGCAGCTTTGCAAGCGCTTCAACAGGCGCTTGAAAGGGTCGAAGAGCTTGCCCCCGATCTGGCTCGACTGCGTGAGCGTTGCGACCAGAGCCGGGAAAAGCTGGCCACCTTTGCGCAACCCGTGGCTTCAGGCCATGTGCGGTGGCTGGAGGTGTCTTCACAGCTGCGTATGCTCGATTCGCCCTTGGACATCGCCCAGGCCTTTGGCGACTGGGTCAAACCGTTGCCCGCACAAGCCATCCCTCGCGCCTGGGTTTTTACCTCGGCCACTTTGGGTGATGACCCTCAACTGACCTGGTTCACCGAGCCTTGTGGCTTGCAGCAGGCACGGTGCATGCAGGTGGGCAGCCCCTTTGACTACGGGCAGCAAGCGGCCGTGTTCGTGCCCCCCGACATCGTGCGACCTCAAGACCCCCGCCACAGCGAGCAGGTGGCACGCTGGGCCGAGCAGGGCGCTCGCGCCCTGCGGGGTCGAACCTTGGTGCTGACGACCACTTTGACGGCCATGCGCAGCATTGGCGACTTGCTGCGCACCCGTCTGTCTGATGACCCTGGACTTGAAGTGCTGGTTCAGGGCGAGTGGCCCAAGCGCAAACTCATGGAACGCTTTCGCCAGGCCATTGATCAGGGCGACAAGGGCCTGGTGCTGGTGGGTTCGGCCAGCTTCTGGGAGGGCTTTGATGTTCCGGGCGAAGCCTTGCAGCTGGTCGTGATCGATAAGCTGCCGTTTCCGCCACCAGGCGATCCTTTGGTGCAGGCGCGCAGCGAGCGTTTGCAAAGCCAGGGCAAGAGTCCATTTGCCGACCACGCCTTGCCCGAAGCGGCAGTGGCGCTCAAGCAAGGGGCAGGGCGCCTGATTCGCAGTGAGCTGGACCGCGGCTTGCTGTTGATTGGCGACCCGCGTTTGGTGCAGATGGCTTATGGCAAGCGATTGATGCGGGCCTTGCCGCCCATGCGTGTGCTCAGGGATGCGCAGGCCTACGAAGAGGCTTTGCAGGAAATCACCAGAACTTCCACCAGGAACTCTGGGTCTTGGCCTGTTCCTCGGCAGTCTTGAGGAAGCGGGAGTTGGGATAGTTCTTTTCGAGCACCCGACGCGCATCGTCGCGCAGCTGGGGCATGTTCATGGCGTCATAGGACTTCACCAAAATGGCCAATGCCTCTTCCACTGCAGGCACCCCCTGGTAGTCGGCAATGGCTTGCTGGGCGCGGTTGACCGCAGCCACATAAGCGCCCCGAGAGACGTAGTAGTTAGCTACGTGCACTTCGTATGCGGCCAGCGAATTGACGATGTAGACCATGCGTTGGCGCGCATCCGGCGTGTACTTGGAGTCCGGAAAGCGGCTGGTCAGCTCTTTGAACGATTCGTAGGCATCCTTGGCTGCCTTTTGGTCACGTTCGGACAGGTCCTGACTGGTGATGAACGAGAACAGACCCGTGTTGTCATTGAAGTTGACCAAGCCCTTGAGGTAGAGAGCGTAGTCCACGCCAGGACTGGCAGGGTGCAGGCGCATGAAGCGGTCCAGCGTGGCCAGAGCCTGGGGCTTGTCGCCGTTGCGGTATTGAGCAAATGCTTTTTCAACCTGAGCTTGCTGAGCCAGCGGGGTGCCGGCTGCGCGGCCTTCGAGTTTTTCGAACAGGCCGATGGCCTTGTCCCAGGCCCCCGCATTGGCCTCGTCGCGGGCCTCACTGTAGATGCGGTCCGGCGACCAGCCGGCGGTGATGTCCTTGGGGGTGCTGGAGCAGGCAGCAAGCGCCAGAACCATGGCCAGGAGGGCGCCATTGGTTAGCACGGATAATCTGGAACGTTGCATCACAGGCCTTACAAGAGAAGCGTTACTCCAATTGATTATATCGACCCCCCCCGTTGTTCAGGACGAAGAAGACCTGCCTGCAGACAGTGAAATCCGAGTGGTTCAGGTCACCGCCAGCCTGCATGGTTTGCGCCTGGACAAGGCCTTGGCCGAAGGGGTGCCCGAGTTTTCGCGCAGCTATCTGCAGCAGCTCATCGCCCAGGGTGATTTGAGTGTGGGTGGACAGGTGCTGACCAAGGCCTCGGGCAAGGTGCGCCAGGGTCAGGTGCTGCAACTGATCATGCGGCCCACGCCACAGTCACAAGCCTTTGTGCCCGAGTCGATGGATCTGGATGTGGTGTTTGAAGACGAACACCTTCGTGTGATCCACAAGCCCGCTGGTTTGGTCGTGCACCCCGCGCCCGGTCATTGGCGGGGTACCCTGCTCAATGGCTTGCTGGCACTGGATGCGCTGGCCAGCACCCTGCCGCGAGCGGGCATCGTCCACAGGCTGGACAAAGACACCAGTGGTTTGATGGTGGTTGCGCGTACGCGCCAAGCCATGGACGCCCTGGTGCAGTGCATTGCAGCGCGCGTGGTCAAGCGCCAGTACCTGGCTATTGGGCAGGGGCGCTGGGGCAGTGTGACCGAGCGCGAGGTCGCTGTTGGCATTGGTCGCGACCCCCAAAATCGCTTGCGCATGGCGGCGGTGGATCTGCAGCGACAGGCCGGCAAAGAAGCCCGCACCACCATCACATGCCTCGATCAGAACGACAGCCATTGTCTGGTGCTGTGCAGCTTGCACACCGGACGTACGCACCAGATCCGTGTACACATGGCCCATCTGGGTCACCCCTTGGTCGGTGATGCCCTCTACGGCGGTGTGCCTGCAGCGGGTTTGCAGCGCCAGGCCTTGCATGCGTGGAGACTGGCGTTTGCGCATCCCATCACCGGTCAAGCGCTGGCCTTTGAGGCGGCGCCACCAGCTGATATCGAGCTGGCCTTGCAGACACTGGGACTTCGGTACAATTGAGGTTACACAGCCTGCCCTGGGTAGACCAACCCTGCGGCCCCGATCGCGCATCTATTGCGCCTTCCCTGCCGTGACGATTTTTTCAACGGCCGCGCTCAGCGCCTTCAGTCCGGAACTTTCAACATGAACACGGTGCAAGCCAAACGCATCCTCGAAACAGCCTTGCTGTGCGCGAGTGTGCCGCTGACCCTGCGGGACATGCGGACACTTTTTGCCGACGAACTGGGCGCCGACACCCTGCGCACACTGCTGCTGTCTCTGCAGCAGGAGTGGTCCGAGCGCGGTCTCGAACTGGTCAGCGTAGCCAGCGGCTGGCGTTTCCAAAGCAAACCCCAGATGCGCGAGTATCTGGATCGCCTTCACCCCGAAAAGCCACCCAAGTACACCCGCGCAGCGCTGGAGACCCTGGCCATCATTGCCTACCGCCAGCCTGTCACCCGTGGCGATATGGAAGACATTCGTGGCGTCACGATCAACACCCAGGTCATCAAGCAACTTGAAGACCGGGGCTGGGTGGAAGTGATTGGGCACCGCGAAACCGTCGGACGTCCGGGCCTTTATGCCACGACCCGGCAGTTTCTGGATGACCTGGGCCTGTCGTCCCTGGATCAGTTACCGATGCTCGGGCAAATGCAGGACCAGGCCGATGCCTTTGCGGGTCTGGTATCTGCGCAAGAGGACCAATTGCCGCTGCAACCCGCTTTGTCGCTTGAAGAAGCCATTGAGCAAGTCCAGCACGATCAGCCAGTGTTTCCCGACGAGGCTGAACCCCCTTCTACAGAGGATGCGACTTCATGAGCGCCAACGAACACGATCAGGGCGAGGGCAAGCAGCCCCGTCAATCCGTCCCCACGCAAAAGCGCCATGAGGGCGAGGGGGCAGCGCGCACCAGCGGCTATCAGGCGGTGGATCTGGCCGAGGTGGTCTCCGGCCAGTTTGACCAGGATCAGGAGTCCGAAACGCCCGTGGAGATCACTGGCAAACGTGTACTGGCTCCTCAGGTGGATGCGCCCAAACTCCACAAGGTGCTGGCTCAGGCCGGCATGGGCTCGCGCCTTGAAATGGAAGCGCTGATCCTGCAAGGCCGGATTTCCGTCAACAACGAACCCGCCCACGTGGGTCAGCGCATCCAGTATGGCGACCTCATCAAGGTCAATGGAAAGCCTATTCATGTGCGCATTGCGCCGCCGCCAGCTCGCGTCATTGCCTACCATAAGCCTGCGGGTGAAATCGTTTCGCACGATGACCCGCAAAACCGCCCCAGCGTCTTTCGCAAGCTGCCCCGTTTGCAGCAGGGCAAGTGGCAGTCGGTCGGTCGCCTGGACCTGAACACCGAAGGTCTGTTGCTCTTCACCAGCTCAGGTGAGCTGGCCAACCGCCTCATGCACCCCCGTTTTGGCCTGGAGCGGGAGTACGCTGTGCGTGTACTCGGCGCCCTCAGTAACGATGAAAAGGCCCGCTTGCTTGATGGCGTGCAACTCGACGATGGCATGGCGCAGTTCAGCAGCATCGAAGACGGCGGAGGCGAGGGCGCCAACTGCTGGTACCGCGTCACCATCTCTGAAGGTCGCAACCGCGAAGTGCGGCGCATGATGGAGGCCGTGGGGCACGCCGTCAGCCGCCTGATTCGCGTGCGCTACGGCGCCATGGTGTTGCCTCACGGCTTGCGCCGTGGGGGCTGGATCGAGCTCGACGAGGCCGATATTCGCGCACTCATGAAAGCTTCCGGCACGCCGCAGCAGCCTCGCCCCGAACACGAAATGGGCGCTCAGACGCGTCGCCGTGGGGGCCCTCAGCGCAAGGGGGGGCCACGAGGCATGTTCGCTGGCACGCCTGGCACCGCCTTGCCCCAACCCGGTCGCAAGTCCACGGGGGCGAAACCCGCCAGAGGAGCCAAACCCTCAGGCCAGGGCGGCGCTCAGGGTGGGCGTAAGGCCCAACCCGATCCGATGCAAACCTCCCAGGGCTACATTGGCGCAGACAGCTTGCAACGCCACCGTCAGGGCGCGCGTCTAAACAAAGGCCGTCGCGGCGGACGTTGAATCCGTTTTCAGCCTGGCAGGCGGTGTCTGTCGGGTTAAAATAGAAGGCTTTGCTACTTGGCAAACCTTTCACTTTCATCCATTACAGGAACTCATCATGGCAATCGAACGCACCCTTTCCATCATCAAGCCCGACGCAGTGGCCAAAAACGTCATCGGTCAGATCTATGCCCGTTTCGAAGCCGCCGGCCTGAAGGTTGTGGCCGCCAAGATGGCTCACCTGTCGCGTGGCGAAGCCGAGCAGTTCTACGCCGTGCATAAAGAGCGCCCCTTCTTCAAGGACCTGGTGGACTTCATGGTCTCCGGCCCCGTCATGATCCAGGCCCTGGAAGGCGAAAGCGCCATCGCCAAGAACCGCGATTTGATGGGCGCCACCGACCCCAAGAAAGCCGCACCTGGCACCATCCGTGCTGACTTCGC
>JALRIL010000130.1 GCA_023255445.1 Limnohabitans sp.
ACCGACACGCCCTGCCCGCCTGCGGCCAGGGCCTTGCGGTAGAAGGCGTTGGATTCTTCGGCGGTCGAGAAGCCCGCGTACTGGCGGATCGTCCAGGGGCGCACCGCGTACATGGTGGCCTGCGGGCCGCGCAGGAAAGGCTCGAAACCCGGCAGCGTGTTGGCGAAGGGCAGGTTCGCCGTGTCCTCGGCGGTATAGAGCGGCTTGACCACGATGCCGTCGGGCGTGGTCCAGTGGAGGCTTTCCAAGGGTTTGTCCTTGAGGGATTTGGCAGCGGCTTTTTGCCAGGCCTCAAGGTTGGACGCGTTGAATTCAAAAGACTTGGAAGACATGTTCAGGAACCTTCAGCGACTTCGTGTCAGGCCTCATTTTGACAGCGTTGAGGCCCGGAATATGACATGCACGGATGTCATGATTCATAATTATTGATGCAAAATATTTTAACTTGCTTACAATTCAGCCATGTCTGCACTGTCTCTTGCCCCCCGCGCTTTGTATGAAGAAGTTGCCGAATTGATGCGGCAGAAAATCTTCGCGCGTGAGCTGGAACCCGGCAGCTGGATTGACGAACTCAAGCTGGCTGAGCAGCTGGGCATCAGCCGCACCCCCATGCGTGAAGCCCTCAAAGTGCTCGCAGCCGAGGGCCTGGTGACCATGAAAGTGCGTCGCGGCGCCTATGTGACGGAGGTCAGTGACAAAGACCTGCGCGATGTCTATCACCTTCTGGCCTTGCTCGAGAGTGATGCGGCTGGTGTGGTGGCTCAAGCGGCCACAGATGAACAACTGGCGGAGTTGCAGGCTTTGCACCAGCAATTGGTGGCTGCCGTCAACGCGCGAGAAACGTTTTTTCAGATCAACGAACAATTCCACCTGCGGCTTCTGGAACTGGCCAACAACCGCTGGCGCATGCAAATGGTGCATGACTTGCGCAAAGTCATGAAACTCAATCGTCACAACTCCTTGTTCAAGCAGGGGCGTTTGACTGAGTCCTTGAAAGAACACCAAGCCCTTGTGGACGCCTTGCTCGCTCGGGATGCGAAAGCCAGTGCGTCCTGCATGAACCTGCACTTTGCCAACGGCCTGGAAGCGGCCAGCTGAGCTTAAGTGGGCTGGACTTTGGCCATCATCACCAAGGCCACACCTGACAAAATCAACGCACCACCGACCAGGTGAAACCAGCCCAAGGGTTCATTGAGCAACCCCCAGGCCACTACGGCGGTGTACAGCGGGCCCAAATACAAGGTCACCGCCACGCGGCTGGCGCCCAGCACTTTTTGAGCCCACCCATAAATCCAGTAAGCCATCACGCCCGGCAGCAAGGCGGTGAGCACCATCAATCCTAGTGCGCGCGGACCCAGCTCAGGGGTGTGCGGGGCGGCCAACTCCCAAACTGCAAACGGAACAATCACCACCACGCCGCCCATGCAGATGGCCGCAAGCTGCGCTGAGGAACTCAACGCGCTCGGCCAGCGACGCTGCAGCAATGCATAGGCCGCCCATGAAATAGCCGCTCCCACAATCCACAAATCACCGGGGACCAGCTTGACCGCAGAAAGGTGTACCCATTGCCCTTGCACCACCACGTGCACCACGCCTGACATTGCCAAGGCCACCCCCCAACGCTGACGCACGGAAAAATGCTCGCCCAACCACAGCACGGAGCCAATAGCAATCAGGACCGGCGCTGAAGCGTAAATGAGCGAAATGTTCATGCTGACTGTGCTTTGTCCGGCCAGATACACCCAGGCACCACAAATCCACATGCCGCAGGCCCCAAGCACCACATAGCGCCACCGCTGCTGCCAGAGCTCGATGCGGTGTTGCCAAAGCTCGCGTGCATTGAACAAGGCCAGAAGGCTGCCTGCCAAACCCCACCGACCCAGAGCCAGCACATGCGGCGAGACGACACCCGGCGCCTGGCGCGACGCCACGATATTGACGGTCCAAAACAGAGGCACCAGCCAGATCAGGACCATGGCCCAACGACGGGTGCGAACGCTGTACACCTTATTCGGCATGCGGGGCGTGATCGGTGGGTTTTTCTGCGCCACGCTGCAAAGCTTCTCGGGCCTGCCGCCAAACCTCGCGTGGCGGCAAGGGTTTGAGCTTGTGGTTGCTCCAGACCTGACGCCACAAACGCCCGCCGCGCTGACCGTGGTAGAGCCCGAGCATGTGCCGCGCAATGGCATACCAGGGGCAGCCGTCTTCGGCATGAGCACGCTCCATGTAGTCCACCATCGCCTCTTCGACCGCTTCACGACTCAGGGCTTCATGCGCATCATTGAAAAATTGCGCATCCCAGGTGGTCAGCAGCCAAGGGTTGTAATACGCTTCACGGCCAATCATCACGCCATCAAGGTGCTGCAGGTGCATCGCAATGTCTTCGTTGGTCTTGATGCCACCGTTGACAGCAAAGGTCAGCTGCGGGAAATCTTTTTTGAGCTGATAAGCCAGCTCATAACGCAAGGGAGGGATCTCGCGGTTTTCCTTGGGCGACAAGCCATCGAGCCAGGCATTGCGGGCATGCACAATGAACACCTCGCACCCCGCCTCGCTCACGGTGCCCACAAAATCGCGAACAAAGTCGTAACTTTCGATGCGATCAATGCCGATGCGGTGTTTGACCGTCACCGGCACATCGACCGCATCGCGCATGGCTTTGACGCTATCGGCCACGGTGTGCGGCACACTCATCAGACAAGCGCCAAACGCACCGCGCTGAACGCGGTCAGAAGGACAACCGCAATTGAGGTTGATTTCGTCGTAACCCCATTGGTGGCCCAAGCGCGCAGCCACAGCCAAATCGGTCGGATCACTTCCACCCAACTGCAAAGCCACAGCATGTTCTTCTGCATTGAAACGCAGATGCCGCTCGACAAACCCATGCGTGAGTGCCCCCGTGGTCACCATCTCGGTGTACATCCTGGTGTGGCGCGTGAGCAACCGGTGGAAAAAACGACAATGACGATCGGTCCAGTCGAGCATGGGCGCTACTGACAGGCGCCAGGGACTGAACCTGGAGGAAATTTCAGACATAGGGTGATTATCCCTGTCTACCCAAAGAAAAACCCCGCTCAAGGCGGGGTGTGAGTTGCGCCCGAAGGTCATCAACCCATGTGCAGGCCGCCGTTGACCGAGAAGTCGGCACCTGTGGCATAACCGCCTTCATCACTGGCCAGCCAGGCGATGATGGAAGCAATCTCACTGGGCTCACCCAGGCGCTTGACGGGCACGGTGCCCACGATCTTTTCCAGCACGTCCGGGCGGATCGCCTTGACCATGTCGGTGCCAATGTAGCCCGGGCTGACGGTGTTGACCGTCACGCCTTTGGTGGCCAGCTCCTGCGCCAGCGCCATCGAAAAACCGTGCATGCCGGCCTTGGCAGCCGAGTAGTTGGTTTGACCGGCCTGACCTTTTTCACCGTTGACCGAGCTGATGTTGATGATGCGGCCCCAGCCACGTTCAACCATGTCGGGCACGACCTGTTTGGTCACGTTGAACATGGAGTCCAGGTTGGTGTTCATCACCGCGTCCCAGTCTTCCTTGGTCATTTTGAGGAACATCCGGTCTTTGGTGATGCCGGCGTTGTTGACCAGCACATCGATCGGACCGTGCTCGGCTTTGGCCTTGGTGAAGGCCTCGACCGTCGAGTCCCAATCCCCCACATTACCCACCGATGCGTAGAACGTGAAGCCCAGGGCTTTTTGCTCATCCAGCCATTTGTTGAAGTCGCGGGTCGGGCCGCAGCCTGCGATGACCTTGAAGCCATCTTTATGCAGGCGCTGGCAAATGGCGGTACCAATGCCGCCCATACCACCAGTAACGTAAGCAACTTTTTGACTCATGGGTTTGTCTCCTTATTGTGAGTGATGAAAACTTGAAAATCAGACGCGTTCAATGGCCAGCGAAACGCCCATGCCGCCACCAATACACAAGGCTGCGACACCTTTACGCGCCTGGCTGCGCTGCATTTCGTGCAGAAGCGTCACCAGAATACGGCAGCCTGAGGCGCCAATCGGGTGCCCAATTGCAATCGCTCCGCCATTGAGGTTGACTTTGGCCGGATCGATATCGAGCACTTTGTTGACAGCGCAGGCTTGCGCAGCAAAAGCTTCGTTGAGTTCGAATACATCCACGTCCTGCACATTCCAGCCCGCACGGGCCAGTGCCTTTTGTGTGGCGGGTACCGGGCCCATGCCCATGGTGGCGGGGTCCAGACCGGAAGTCCCAAAGGCAGCAATGCGTGCCAGCGGCTTGAGGCCCAGGGCAGCGGCTTTTTTGGCCGTCATGACGACCACGGCTGCGGCGCCGTCGTTGATACCCGAGGCGTTGCCAGCGGTCACGCTGCCGGCCTTGTCAAAGGCAGGACGCAAACCGGCCAGGGCTTCGGCGTTGGTTTTCTTGTTGATGAATTCGTCGGTGTTGAACACCAGCGGGTCGCCCTTGCGCTGCGGAATGAGCACGTCGACGATTTCGTCCTTGAACTTGCCTGCCTCTTGCGCCGCAGCAGCTTTGCGCTGGCTGTTCAAAGCCAGTTCATCTTGCATGTCGCGGGTGATGCCGTGCAGCTTGGCCACGTTCTCGGCAGTGATGCCCATGTGGTACTGGTTGTAGACGTCCCACAGACCGTCAACGATCATGGAATCGACCATGTTCCAGTTGCCCATGCGCTGGCCATCGCGGCTGCCCATCAGCACATGGGGAGAGGCGCTCATGTTTTCCTGACCACCGGCCACCACGATTTCGCTGTCGCCCCAGGCCACAGCCTGTGCCGCGAGCATGACAGATTTGAGGCCCGAGCCGCAGACGGCGTTGATGGTCAGCGCTGGGGTTTCCTTGGCGATACCGGCTTTGAGCAAGGACTGTCGCGCAGGGTTCTGGCCACTGCCAGCAGCCAGCACCTGCCCCATGATGACTTCGCCGATCTGGTCAGGCTGCAGGCCAGCGCGGGCCATGGCCTCGCGAATCACAATGCTGCCCAGCTCGGGGGCGGCCACCTTGGCCAAAGAACCACCAAATTTGCCCACAGCCGTGCGAGCGGCCGATACGATGACGATTTCTTCCATCTTGAGAGTCTCCTGCAGTAAAAAAATCAGGCTTTCGCCTTCACATAACGGCCAGGTGCCGGCTCGATGGCCTTGTATTTGGCACCTTTGCCATAAGCTTTGGGGGCAGCCACTTGCTTGCCCGCATGGGTCTTGAGCCAACCCGACCAGTCGTCCCACCAGCTACCCGGCAATTCAGTGGAGCCCGCAATCCAGTCATTGACATCGGATGGGAACTTGCCGTCCTCGCGTACCCAGTGGCTGCGCTTTTTGGCGGCGGGTGGGTTGATCACCCCCGCGATGTGACCCGAGGCGCCCATGACAAAACGCTTTTTGCCCGGCAGCACCTGGGTGCTGGCATAGGCGCCCCCAATGGGCACGATGTGGTCTTCACGCGAACCATACAAATAAACCGGCAAGTCCACCTTGCGCAAGTCGATGCCAACACCGCAAACCTGCGCCTTGCATGGTTTGATCAGGTTGTTTTCGAGGTAGGTGTTGCGCAGGTACCAGGCATAGAAGGGACCTGGCAAATTGGTGGAGTCACTGTTCCAGTACAGCAAATCAAACGGCGGTGGCGTTTCGCCTTTGAGGTAATTGCCCACCACATAGTTCCAGACCAGGTCATTGGGCCGCAGGAAACTGAAGGTCGTGGCCAGATCCTGGCCTTTGAGCAAACCACCCTGGCCCATCTGCATTTCACGGAACTTGACGAAATTGTCATCAATGAACACGTCCAGCACGCCGGTATCCGTAAAGTCGATCAGCGTCGTCAAGAACGTGGCGCTGGCCACACTGCGGTCTCCACGCGCCGCCAGCACCGCCAAAGCATTCGACAAAATCGTGCCGCCCACGCAGAAGCCCAGGGCATTGATTTTGGGGGCACCTGTGATGGCTTTGACCGTTTCGATGGCATCAATCGCACCATGCTCGATGTAGTCGTCCCACGTCTTGCTGGCCATGGATTCGTCGGGATTGCGCCAACTGACCACAAACGTTCTGTGCCCTTTACTGACAGCATAGCGAATGAGGGAATTTTCGGGCTGCAGGTCCAGAATGTAGAACTTGTTGATACATGGTGGTATCAGCAAAAAAGGACGCTCATAAACCTTGGCTGTCAGGGGCTTGTATTCGATCAGCTGGAAAAACTCGTTTTCAAAGACCACCGCACCTTCAGTGGTGGCGACGTTCTTGCCCACCTCAAACAAGCGCTCATCCGTCATGGAGACGTGACCCTGTTCGAGGTCATGCACCAGGTTCTGAATGCCCTTGGCGATGCTTTCTCCTTTGCTTTCGACAGCCTTTTGCTGAGCTTCTGCATTGAAAGCCAGGTAGTTGCTGGGCGCAGAAGCCGCCACCCATTGCTCGACGGCAAAACGAATGCGCGCCCGCGTTTTGGCATCGGCATCGACGGCGTCCGCCAGCGACATCAAGGTGCGGGCATTGAGCAAATAGGCTGCAGCATTGAATGTCGCTAAAGGATTGCCCGCCCAAGCCTGCGATGAAAAGCGGCGGTCCTTGATGTTGAGGCTGTTGTGCAGGCTTTGGTTCCAAAGGTCTGCAGCATCCTTGAAGTAGTCCGTCTGGATCTTCTGCAGTTTCTGAGGGTCAAACTTCAGCTGCGAAGCCGCGCCCTTAGGTAATGCGCCTGCACCGCCCAAATCCATGCTTTGAAAATTCTGCATGGCCTGGCCCCAGCCCTTGGTCAGATTTTGTTGAAATTGTTCAGTCATCTGAGACCAAAACTCGGGCATGTTCGTATTCATCGTATCGTCTCCGCACAGTCTCAACCAGAAAAAGAAAAATCAGGTCAAAATCAGTATCTATTCCTTAGTTGTCACCGAAATTACAAAAATCACAAATGTCGTATTTGGTCGTTATTGCATGGTTCTATGTCGCCTTGATGATGAGTCTGGCCGAAGCCTTCAGCACGCAAGGTACCTTACTTGGAGCCATTGTGACCCTGTTTTTGTACGGAATCGGTCCGATCGCTCTAGTGGTTTACCTCATGGGAACCCCTTTGCGAAGAAAAGCACGACGCGCTCAAGAACAGCAAGAGACGCAAGCTGCGTCAATCCAGCCAGATGCTGGCAGCCATACGTCCGGAACTGCCGAGCAAAGGGCTGTCCCTGCGGTGCGAAAAGAAGAGTGATGATTGCTTGAACGTACACCAACTCTCGCTGCCATCATTGCCGTAAACTGCGTTGACGCCCATGGCTTGCAGACGCAAACGGGCCAGCGCCGGCAAATCTGCCAGCCATTTATCGGCTTCGCCCGCAGGTTCGAAATGATTTGCTGCCGCTGGCTGGCTGGCTAAAAAGGCCTGCCGCACTTCGCTGCCTACTTCGAAAACCTGTGGGCCAATGCAGGGCCCCAGCCAGACGCGCACATCCTGTGCGACGATGCCTCGTTTGCGAGCGTTGCCGACCATGACTTCCAGCACACCCACACCAGCGATTCCGGCCAGCCCGCGCCAACCGGCATGACCTGCCCCGACCCATTGGCCCTGAGCGTCGCACATGAGTACAGGCATGCAATCAGCCACCAAGATAGTGGCCGCGATGGTGTTGTCGATGCACTCGCACACATCGCCCTGAAGTCCATCCAGACTTTGTGGCGAGAGAGTCACCGACTGCACACCGTGGACTTGAGACAGGTAAACCGGCCTGCGGCCTAGGGCACGTTGCCAGAGCGCACGGTTTGCTCGAACGTGCTGCGGCACATCCCCGACGTGATCCCCCAGGTTCAGACTGTCCCAGGGCACCGCAGAACACCCCCCAATCCGCGTCGACATGCACGCATGGACACGGGCTGGCGCGGGCCAGACGGGCTCCATCACATAAAGTCCCTCGGGGCCCGACTTCAAGCCGCGAGACGTGGCAACAACATTGTTCATGGGTCCAGCATAACGCCTAGAGCACTGCAATCGACTTCAGCTTGCGTTCTAATGTGACCATGTCAAAGCCTGACCCCGCTTTACCCTGGGTGGACACTGATCAAGCGCTGCCCGCCCCCGAGCAGGCATGGGGACCCCACACCTCGGCGCCTGGTTTGCTGGCCGTCAGCCCCAACTTAAGCGCTCCCCAAGTGGCGCAAGCCTATGCGCATGGCATCTTTCCTTGGTACAGCCAGGGGCAACCCGTGTTGTGGTGGTCACCTGACCCCAGGATGGTGTTGCAGCCCAAGGCGTTTCGCTTTCATCGGTCACTGCAACAAAGTCTCAAACGTCAACTGCAAACGCCCGGGGTGAGATTGTCTTTTGACCGTGCGTTCACGCAAGTGATGCAACGCTGCGCCAACAGCCCTCGTCATGGCCAAACAGGGACCTGGATCGTGCCGCGCATGATCGAGGTGTATTCCGAACTGCATGAACAAGGTCTGGCCCACAGCGCTGAGCTTTGGCAGGACGACACGCTGCTTGCCGGCTTGTACTTTGTCACGCTTGGTCATGCTGTGTTTGGTGAATCCATGTTCACCACGGTTCGGGACGGCTCCAAAATGGCCTTGAGTTTGCTGGTCAGCACTTGTCTGCACCACGGCATTGCAATGATCGATTGTCAGCAAAATACACGACATCTGGCCAGCTTGGGCGCGAGCGAAATCAGCCGCAAGCAGTTCTTGCAGCACCTACACCACGCTCAACAACGTACCCCCGTGAATTGGTCCGAACACGGCCTATACTGGGACGAACTTCTGAACCTTTGACCGTGAGCAGCATCGAGGAACTCCCCCTCAAGGCCTTGCAGTTTTATGCAACAGCGCCTTATCCATGCAGCTATTTGCCGCAACGATCAGCACGTTCGCAAGTGGCCACGCCCAGCCATCTGATCGACAACGAGCTCTATTCGGATCTGGTCACCCAGGGCTTTAGGCGCAGTGGTCTTTTTACCTACCGCCCTTACTGCGACGGTTGTAGGCAGTGTTTGCCCCTTCGTGTTCCGGTCGATCGTTTCAAGCCCAACCGCAGTCAACGGCGTTGCTGGCAAGCCCACCAGGATCTACAGGTGCGCATCATGAAGCTGCACTTCAACCCGGATCATTACGCCCTGTATCTGCATTACCAGCAATGCCGGCATCCTGGTGGAGGGATGGATGACGACAATGTGGACCAATACCAGCAGTTTTTGCTGCAAAGCCGGGTCAATTCGCGACTGGTCGAGTTCAGGGACTCCCAGACTTCGCGGTTGCGCATGGTGAGCCTGATCGACGTCCTCAACGATGGACTGTCCGCGGTCTACACTTTCTTTGACCCCGAACACAAACAAGGTTTGGGGACCTTCAATGTCCTTTGGCAAATCGCACAAGCCCGTCAGCTGCAATTGCCGCATGTCTACTTGGGCTATTGGATCCAGGACAGCCCCAAAATGGCCTACAAAAGCAGTTTCAGGCCTTGTCAGATTCTGGACAACGGTCACTGGCACGACAGGGCCCCCTGAATTTCGCAGTGTAAAATTCAGGCTTGCACAGTGAGAGGTTGATCATGAGAAAAACAGATGTGGCGGTGAGCGCCTCGCCCACTATCCAGGTGATCGAGCGCATGTTCACTCTGATTGATGTGCTGGCGTCCCGCGAGGAGGCCATCACCCTCAAGGAAATCAGCGAAAAGACCGGTCTTCACCCCTCCACCGCCCACCGTATCCTCAATGATCTGACACTGGGCCGCTTTGTCGACCGCCCCGAGGCCGGCAGTTATCGCCTGGGCATGCGCTTGCTAGAACTTGGCAACCTGGTCAAAGGCCGTTTGAATGTGCGAGATGCCGCTCTGGAGCCTATGAAAGCCTTGCACAAGCTCATTCAGCAACCGGTCAACCTCAGCGTCCGCCAAGGTGACGAAATTGTGTATGTTGAGCGCGCCTACAGCGAGCGATCGGGCATGCAGGTGGTGCGAGCCATCGGTGGACGCGCGCCGCTGCACCTGACCTCGGTAGGCAAATTGTTTTTGGCCCAAGATGAGCCTGGGCGCGTGCGTGGTTACGCTACCCGTACCGGACTGACTGGGCACACCCGCAACAGCATCACCCAGTTGCCCGTCCTTGAGCGAGAACTCTCACGTGTCAAGCAAAGTGGCGTGGCTCGAGATAATGAGGAGCTGGAATTGGGTGTGCGCTGCATCGCTGCAGGCATTTACGATGACCAGGGCAAATTGTTGGCGGGATTGTCCATCTCAGCCCCGGCAGATCGCATGGACGACGAGTGGCTGGCCAAACTGCAAAGCACCGCCGAGGCCATTTCCAAAGAATTGGGATACCACCCGACAGCTCACGGTTGAAAACACATCAGCTGCTGCGCTCGTTGATGAACGCCTGCAAAGCAGCCGAACGACCCCCATGTGATTCAATCCAGCGGCGAACACGCTCGGCGTCTGCAATACGGCTGAGTTTGCCAGCCGAATCCAGAAACACCATGATCAGGTTGCGACCTGAGACCTCCGCCTTCATGACCAGGCATCGGCCTGCCTCGCGGATGTAACCCGTCTTTTGCAGACTGATGTCCCAATGAGGGCTCTTGACCAAAGGATTTGTATTGTGGAACTGCAAGGTGCGGCGACCCACGGCGACTTCGTAGCCCGGTGAAGTGGACAGCTCGCGCATGATCGGCTGACGGGAAGCGACGGCCACCAGCAAAGACAAATCGTGGGCACTCGACTGGTTTTGACTGGACAACCCTGTGGGTTCGACATAACGGGTGTCCGCCATGCCCAGCTCGGCAGCCTTGGTGTTCATTTTCTGGACAAAGACATCCATTCCACCCGGATAGGTTCGGCCCAGCGCGTGCGCAGCGCGGTTTTCGCTGGACATGAGTGCAAGATGCAACAAATCGCCACGGCTCAATCGTGCACCCACCACCAAACGCGAGGAGCTCCCCTTTTCAGTATCCACATCGTCCTGGGTGATGGTGATCATTTCATCCATCGACAACTTCGCCTCGGACACCAGCAAACCCGTCATCAACTTGGTTAATGAAGCGATGGGGAGCACCGCATGATCGTTTTTGCTGAGCAACACTTCGCGCGTGTCCTGATCAATGACCAAGGCCACACTCGAGCGCAGCGCCAGGGGGTCGCGCACAGCATGCAAGCCGGCTTGCTGCCCAAAAGATGCTGGATCGGGCTGTTGCACACGCTTGGACGACTTAGATTTGCGACTGGTTTTCAGATTGGCTTGACGGGCTACCGACTTGGCCACGCGCTTTTTCTTGACTTGATTGGTTTTTTCAGCCGCTTGGACAGCGGGCACGACACCCACTGTGCTGAGGACCAAAGACACAGCCAACATCACCCCACCCCAGCGGTGAGCCCGCTGCTTGTTGGCCAAAACTGCTGCCAAAAATGGAGTTATTGTGAATTTCATCAAAAAATGCCGCAAACAAAAATACAAGTGTCTCTAGTTTATATGAAGAAAAAAAGCCATGCAAGATCAATCACTTGCATGGCTTAGTTGAAGCTTGATTTTTTAAATCACATCAACCTTGCGCTGCCACTCGATCGGCTTTGCTGTGCAACTTGTTCAAGGCACTCAAGTAGGCCTTGGCCGAGGCCACCACAATGTCCGGATCTGCCCCCACGCCATTGACCACGCGTCCACTGTTTTGAAGGCGTACGGTCACCTCGCCCTGACTTTCGGTGGAGCCGCTGATGGCATTGACTGAGTAGAGCACCATCTCGGCACCACTGTGGACGAAAGCTTCAATCGCTTTCATGGAAGCGTCCACGGGCCCATTGCCTGTGGACTCGCTCTTGACTTCCTTGCCTTGAGCCGTGAAGACAATGGTCGCGTGCGGCTGCTCACCAGTTTCGCTGCGCTGGGACAGGGATACAAAGCCATATTGATCCTGCTCTGCTGCAGCGCCTTCACTGTTAACCAGCGCCAGAATGTCTTCGTCAAAGATTTCACTCTTGCGATCAGCCAGTTCCTTGAAGCGGGTAAAGGCGTTGTTGATCTCGGATTCGCTGTCGAGTTCAACGCCCAGCTCCTGCAGACGCTGTTTGAAGGCATTGCGGCCCGACAGCTTGCCAAGCACAATCTTGTTGGCGCTCCAGCCCACGTCTTCGGCGCGCATGATTTCGTAGGTATCGCGGGCCTTGAGCACGCCATCCTGGTGAATGCCAGAGGCGTGGGCAAAGGCGTTGGCCCCCACCACCGCCTTGTTGGGTTGCACCACAAAACCGGTGGTCTGGCTGACCATGCGGCTGGCTGCGACGATGTGCTGAGCATCGATGCCAACGTCCAGCCCGAAATAGTCGCGGCGGGTCTTGACCGCCATGACGACTTCTTCAAGCGAGCAGTTGCCGGCGCGCTCGCCCAGACCATTGATGGTGCACTCAACCTGACGGGCCCCGCCGATCTTCACACCGGCCAGCGAGTTGGCCACGGCCATGCCCAGGTCGTTGTGACAATGCACTGACCAAATCGCCTTGTCGGCGTTGGGCACCTTCTCGCGCAGGGTCTTAATGAAGTTACCGTACAACTCGGGAATGGCGTAACCGACGGTGTCAGGAATGTTGATGGTGGTCGCGCCTTCGTTGATGACAGCCTCAACCACCCGAGCCAGAAAGTCGATTTCGCTTCGATAACCGTCCTCGGCGCTGAACTCGATGTCGGCACACAGGTTGCGGGCAAAGCGCACGGCTTGCGTGGCCTGCTCAAGCACCTGCTCAGGCGTCATGCGCAGTTTTTTCTCCATGTGCAACGGAGAGGTGGCGATAAAGGTATGGATACGCCCGCTGTTGGCGCCCTTGAGAGCTTCTGCAGCGCGGGAAATATCCCGATCGTTGGCACGCGAGAGCGAACAAACCGTAGAGTCCTTGATCGCATTGGCGATGGTCTGCACGGCTTCAAAGTCACCATTGGAGCTTGCGGCGAACCCGGCCTCGATCACGTCCACACGCAGTCGCTCCAACTGCCGCGCAATGCGCAGCTTTTCGTCGCGCGTCATCGACGCACCGGGTGACTGCTCACCATCACGTAAGGTGGTGTCAAAAATGATCAACTTATCTGCCATGTTCACTCCAGGATCGAAAATCACCGCAGGGTACGAAAGTCAAAGCAAAAGGCCCGCTGCGGTATGCATGCGGGCCTTTTGGGGTTTGTTGGCTTGCGCTACAGATCCCGCCCGCAGGGCGTTAGCAGTAGAGCAAGCGAAAATCTATTCATGGAAAAGAATGTAGCACAGATTGAATATCGATGCTCACTCCTCCTCATGCAAGCCGCGTTCATCCGGCTCCCGGGTCGACGTGCTGATGACACTGACGGGCTCGCCCTTGAACTTGCGCCAGACATACATGGCGTAACCACTGAGGCCATAGGTCATGAACAGACCGAACAATACCGACGGTGGATGGATGTTGATCACTGCAATCAACAGGACCAACAGCACCAGGCCCACAAAAGGAACACTGCGCTTGAGCTGCAGGTCCTTGAAACTGTAGAAGGGCACATTGGTGACCATGGTCAGGCCCGAATAAAGAGCCAAGGCAAACATGGGCCAAGCCAAGCTGGCTGGATCGATTTCCAAATCGGTCATGACCCAGATGAAGCCCACAACCAAAGCGGCAGCCGCTGGCGAGGGCAGGCCTTGGAAATAACGCTTGTCCACCACGGCTGTATTGACGTTGAAACGCGCTAGACGCAGTGCGGCACAGGCGCAATACACGAACGCGGCAATCCAACCCCAACGACCCAGACCTCGCAAAGCCCATTCATAGGCGATCAACGCGGGGGCCGCCCCAAAGGAGACCATGTCCGCCAACGAGTCCATTTGTTCGCCAAACGCGCTTTGGGTATTGGTCATACGGGCCACTCGCCCGTCCAGACTGTCCAGCACCATGGCGCAGAAAACACCAATGCACGAGAGGTCATAACGAGCGTTCATGGCCATCACAATGGCATAGAAACCCCCAAAGAGTGCTGCCAACGTAAACAGGTTTGGCAACACATAAATGCCTTTGGCAGGCTTGCGACGAACAGGAGCAGCGTCCATGAATATCCCTTGTATCGACAGGTCCGGTCGGTGACCGTCCTTATGGCGGCAAGTGTAAGCCAGAGTTCAGCCCAAAAGAAAAAGGCCACTTGCGTGGCCCTTTTGGACAGGCTGCGAACAATCAGTTACGCGTCTGGTCTACCAGCTTGTTCTTGGCGATCCAGGGCATCATGGCGCGCAGCTGGGCGCCGACTTGCTCGATCGAGTGATCGGCATTCAGACGGCGGCGAGCGGTCATGCTCGGGTAATTGGTGCGACCTTCCAGGATGAACATCTTGGCGTATTCACCGGTCTGGATGCGCTTGAGGGCGTTACGCATGGCTTCGCGCGACTTCTCGTTGATGACTTCGGGGCCAGTCACATACTCACCATACTCGGCGTTGTTCGAGATGGAGTAGTTCATGTTGGCGAT
>JALRIL010000133.1 GCA_023255445.1 Limnohabitans sp.
GTTGATCGAAGAATGGTAAACGAAGCAATTGACAACGGCGCGAACGATTACGCTCTGGTATACACTAGAGAAGATTGGTTAAGTCAATACAAACAATTTAAGCGTATTAGAGCTGTGCCCGTACTCCCGTACAACGGAACAGAACGATGGGACGAGCCGTTTCAATGGGGCAGCGGACCTTATGCTGTATTACTGGCTGCAAAGCTATGTAAAGGGGATACAGTGCGTTTATTAGGGTTTGACTTGTATAGTTCTACTGCTACAGTTAACAACGTATACAAGAGCACTTGCAACTATGACAGCGCAGATAACTCTCAATCTGGAACTCCACATCCTGCGTGGAGTACTTGTAGCCCGTGGCGTTGTTGACGGCAGAGCGCAGCTCGCGGCCAAACTTTTCGTTCATCACATCATCGCTGAGGTAAGTGATGTGACCAATCATGCGGGCAATGCGCAAGCCGCGCTTGGGCACCACGCCATGTGCGTAAAAGTGGCCTTCGTGAAAATCCGGGTCCGTCACAATGGCGCGGCGTGCCACTTCGTTGAACGCAATGTTCTCCGCCGTCAGGTTGGGCGCACTGGCCACGACCACCGCATGGCGCACCCGCTTGGGGTATTGCAGCGTCCAGGACAGCGCCTGCATGCCGCCCAAGCTGCCGCCCATCACGGCGGCCAGTTGCTCGATGCCCAGCGCGTCCAGCAGGCGGGCCTGGGCATTGACCCAGTCTTCCACCGTCACCACCGGAAAGTCGGCGCCGTACACCTTGCCGGTGTCCGGGTGTGTGTGCATGGGGCCCGTCGAGCCAAAGCACGAGCCCAGGTTGTTCACGCCAATCACAAAAAACTTGTGGGTGTCCACCGGCTTGCCGGGGCCAATCATGGTGTCCCACCAGCCCACATTCTTGGCGTCATCGGCGTACACGCCCGCCACATGGTGCGATGCATTCAGCGCGTGGCAAATCAACACCGCGTTGGACTTGTCCGCGTTCAGCGTGCCATACGTCTCAAACGACAAGGAATAGTCGCGGATCGACGCACCGCTTTGCAACGGCAGCGGTTGCTCGAACCTCATCGACTGACTGACAGCAACAAAACTCATGGCCAGAAATCAAAAAACCCGGTAACGCCAAAGAAGCGTAACCGGGTTCGGGTGACCTCTTTAGCAGCATTTCTTGGAGAACATCCCCGCGCCCGCAAGCTGTGAACACATCAAATCGGCGCCATTCAAGTATACAGGCAAGCCATTAAAAACGGTACTGCACCTTCAGTTGCAACCTTCGGCCATAGTAATCGGCCGGCATCGCATCGGCGCCCAATATCGCGCTTGTCGACAAGGCCGTGAAATCCGGGTAGCGGTCCGTGACGTTCAAAACGGCAGCCGTCAGGTCCATGTTCGGACTCAACTTGCCTTGCAGCATCAGATCCAGCGTGGTAGTTCCACGCAACTTGCGCGTCACATGTTGCGTCTGACCCGCCGCGTCATACATGTCCACCGTCTCGCTGTGCCCTGACCGATAACGCAGTGCGGCAGAATAGGTCCAGCGCTTTTGCTCCAACGCGGCCGACAGCACCAGCTGGTGCCGCGGTGCGTAGGTCGAGCTTTCGCTCGAATACCGTGCCAGATTAGATACTGGGCCGGTCCCGATATCCCTCTCCGACTTGAGCATCCAAGTGCCGCCCAAGGCGACTTGCCACCGTCCATAGTCCACCGGTTGGCGCCAGCGCATGTAGTAATCCACCCCCTGCGCGGTGGCTTGCCCCAGGTTCATATTGGGCGTCAGCCATGCGCTGTCGGTCTTGTATTTCTCGCTCAGCTGCGCCGAAGGCTGTTGTAGTGGGTGTGAAGGTTATGGTAACTGTAAATGGCGGCTGTTCAGGCAGCGCTTGGGCGGGTCTGGGGCAGGGTCATGCGGGTGCCGAATTTGGCACGCTTGGTGGCAAAAAAGGCTTTGACGTTGCGCACGTTGGCGTCTTGTGTGAACAGGCGTTGCGTGATGGCCAGGTATTCGGGCATGTCGCCGGCGTGGATGACGAGCACAAAGTCGGGCCCCGGCGAGACGCGCCAGCATTGCTGGACAGCGTCGTCGTCAACGGCGCGTTGCTCGAAGGCATCAAGGTGTTCGGCGCTTTGGGTGTCCAGCGTGACTTCGACCAGGGCCTGCAGGCCGTGCCCCAATTTGTCGCGGCTGAGGATGGCGACCTGGCTTTCGATCCAGCCGCCTTCGTGCAGGCGCTTGACGCGCCGCAGACAGGTGGGCGGCGAGACGTGTACCTGTTCGGCCAGGGCAACATTGCTGATGCTGGCGTCGCGTTGCAGGGCATCGAGCAGCTGCAGGTCGATGTCGTCGAGGTCTGAAAATTCCATGAAATAACGAATATTGGAATAAAACTTCATTGAATGATAATCGAGATGGTTTGTTTCACCAATCAAAAAATATTGATCTGAAATTTCTTGTTGCCGAGCCTACGATGCGGGCATTGCATTGTTCTAAGGTTGATCACCATGTGTGGCATCGTCGGCGCCGTTTCTTCTCGCAACATTGTTCCCGTGCTGGTGCAGGGCCTGCAGCGGCTCGAATACCGGGGCTATGACTCGTGCGGCGTGGCGGTGCATGCGGCCAGCCTGGGCGGCAGCGGCGGTCTGACGCGTGCGCGCAGCACGGCGCGGGTGGCCGAGCTGATGGAGCAAGTCAGCGCCGACCGGGTCGAAGGGGGCACCGGCATTGCCCACACCCGCTGGGCCACGCACGGCGCGCCGGCGGTGCACAACGCGCACCCGCACTTCAGCCACGGCACCGGGGCGGTGGGCGACAAGCCGGGCCGGGTGGCGTTGGTGCACAACGGCATCATCGAAAACCACGAAGAGCTGCGCGCTGCCTTGCAGGCCAAGGGCTATGTGTTTGCCAGCCAGACCGACACCGAGGTGATCGCCCACCTGGTTGACAGCGTGTACGACGGCGATGTGTTCGAGGCCGTCAAGGCCGCGGTGCAGCAGCTGCACGGGGCGTACGCCATTGCGGTGTTCCACAAGGATGAGCCGCATCGCGTGATCGGGGCGCGTGCGGGCTCGCCCCTCATTCTGGGTGTGGGCCAGGGCGAAACGTTTTTGGCCAGCGACGCCATGGCGTTGGCCGGTGTGACCGACCAGATCGTATACCTCGAAGAGGGCGATGTGGTGGACATCCAGCTGGGTAAATACTGGATCGTGGGGCGCGACCAGAAGGCGGTGCAGCGTCCGGTCAAGACGGTGCAGGCGCACAGCGGCGCGGCCGAGCTGGGTCCGTACCGCCACTACATGCAAAAGGAAATTTTCGAGCAGCCCCGCGCCATTGCTGACACGCTCGAGGGCGTGGAAGGCATCACGCCCGAGTTGTTTGGCGACGGTGCCTACAGCACCTTCAAGGCCATCGACAAGGTCTTGATCCTGGCCTGCGGCACCAGCTATTTCAGCGGTTGCGTGGCCAAGTACTGGCTCGAGGCGGTGGCCAAGGTGCCTTGCCAGGTGGAGATTGCCAGCGAGTACCGCTACCGCGAGTCGGTGCCCGACCCCAAGACGCTGATCGTCACCATCACCCAAAGCGGCGAGACCGCCGACACCTTGGCCGCGCTGCGTCACGCGCAAAGCCTGGGCATGACGCAGACCTTGACCATTTGCAACGTGGCCACCAGCGCCATGGTGCGTGAGTGCAAGCATGCGTATGTGACGCGTGCGGGCGCCGAAATTGGTGTGGCCTCCACCAAGGCGTTCACCACGCAGCTGGCGGGCTTGTTTTTGCTGACGCTGGCGCTGGCACAGGTCAATGGCCACCTGAGCGACGAGCAGGAAGCGCAGCACCTGAAAGACATGCGCCATCTGCCTGCGGCATTGCAGTCGGTGCTGGCGCTGGAGCCGCAGCTCATCAGCTGGGCCGAAGAGTTTGCCAGCAAGGAAAATGCGCTGTTCCTGGGCCGTGGCACGCACTACCCGATTGCGCAAGAGGGTGCGCTCAAGCTCAAGGAAATCACGTACATCCACGCCGAGGCCTACGCCGCCGGCGAGCTTAAACATGGCCCGTTGGCCCTGGTCACCAGCGCCATGCCCGTGGTCACGGTGGCGCCCAACGACGTGCTGCTGGAAAAGCTCAAAAGCAATATGCAGGAAGTGCGCGCCCGTGGCGGCGTGCTGTACGTGCTGGCCGATGGGGACACCAAAATTGAAAGCAGCGAAGGCGTGAACGTGATCCGCATGCCCGAGCACTACGGCGTGCTCTCGCCCATCTTGCACGTGGTGCCGCTGCAGCTGCTGAGCTACCACACGGCGTGTGCGCGGGGCACCGATGTCGACAAGCCACGCAATCTGGCCAAGAGCGTTACGGTGGAGTGACCCTCGGACATAATCACCGCATGCAATATTCACTTTCGCATCACAAGCTGCAGCTCGTTTTAAAGGCCCAGGGTTTGGGCACAGGCGATGCGGGCGGCATTGACAAGCTCTTTGGCGGCGCAGACGGTTACTACTGGTACGGCACGCTGCGCGACATGTGCCCCGAGGGCAAGACCCTGATCTGGGAAGACCAGTACTCGATGGTCAACGCCATCAACGCGCACGAAAAAGCCACCGCCGAAGAAGACGACATGCCGCCGCAAATTCCGACCGCTGCGCACATTGCGGCCATTTGCAAGTTGCTGGGCAATCCGGGCTGATCGGCATGCAGTTTTCGACCTGGTTGGCGTTTTTTGCGGCGTGCTGGGCCATCAGCATTTCGCCAGGGGCGGGCGCTGTGGCGGCCATGAGCGCGGGCCTTAACCACGGCTTCAAGCGTGGCTACATGACCACCCTTGGACTGGTGCTGGGCATCTGGACGCAGTTGGTGGTGGTGGGCATGGGCCTGGGTGCCGTGGTGGCGACGTCGAGCATGGCGTTTGCCTTCATCAAGTGGGGCGGTGTGGCGTACCTGGTGTACCTGGGCGTGCAGCAGTGGCGTGCGCCCGCGGTGCCGTTGGTGTCCGTGCCGCATGAGCGCCAGCAAGTGAGCGTGCGCCAGATGGTTGTGCGTGGCTGGATGATCAACGCCGTCAACCCCAAGGGCACGGTGTTTTTGCTGGCTGTGTTGCCACAGTTTTTGAACCTGCACGAGCTGCTGTGGCCGCAGTACCTGATCATGGGGCTGAGCCTGAGCTTTACCGATCTGGTGGTGATGGGTGGCTACACCGCGCTGGCTTCGCGCGTGCTGCGCGCCCTCAAGTCCAGCGCCCATGTGCGCGCCATGAACCGGGTGTTTGGCAGCCTGTTCATTGTGGCGGCGACGCTGCTGTCGCTGTTCAAGCGCTCAGCTTGAAACCAGCTTGAGCGCCATGGCTTCGGCCACCTTGATGCCATCCACCCCCGCTGACAAAATGCCGCCCGCATAGCTGGCGCCCTCGCCGGCCGGATACAGGCCGGAGGTGTTGAGGCTTTGCAGGTCGTCGCCGCGAGGAATGCGCAGCGGTGACGAGGTGCGGGTTTCCACACCGGTCATGAGCGCGTCGGGCATGTCGTAGCCCTTGATCTTGCGGCCAAAGGCAGGCAGGGCTTCGCGCATGGCGGTCACGGCGTAGTCGGGCAGCACCTGCGCCAGATCGGTCAGGTGGATGCCCGGTTTGTATGAGGGCTGCACGCTGCCCAATGCGGACGATGGCGTGGCCGCCAGAAAATCGCCCACGCGTTGGGCGGGCGCTTCGTAAGTGCCGCCGCCAACTTCATAAGCGCGGCTCTCGAGCTGGCGCTGCAGCACGATGCCGGCCAATGGATGCACCTCGCCGCGTGCTTGGTACTGCGCGGCTTCGTCGGCCAGCAAGGAGCCGTCGGTGGCACCAAAAGCGGCGATCCAGGCGGCGCGGTCGTGTTGCGGAAAGTCGCTTGGATCGATACCCACCACCATGCCCGCGTTGGCGTTGCGCTCGGCGCGTGAATACTGGCTCATGCCGTTGGTGACGACGCGGCCAGGTTCACTGGTGGCGGCCACCACGGTGCCACCAGGGCACATGCAAAAGCTGTAAACGGCGCGACCGTTGTGCGCGTGGTGCACCAGTTTGTAGTCCGCTGCGCCCAGCAGCGGGTGGCCCGCGTGGCGACCCCAGCGGGCTTTGTCAATCACGCTTTGCGGGTGCTCGATGCGCACGCCAATGCTGAAGGCCTTGGCGTCCATGTGCACGCCACGGCGGTGCAGCATCAAAAAGCTGTCGCGGGCGCTGTGGCCCAGGGCCATCACGGCGTGGCGGGCAGGCAGTGTGTAGCTTTCGCCGGTGGCCTGGTTGAGCACCTGCAGGCCTTGCAAGTGGTGTTGTTCATCCAGCTGCAGGTCGGTCACGCGTTGCTCGAAGCGGATCTCGCCGCCCAGCGCCACGATCTGTGCACGAATGTGTTCCACCACCTTGACCAGCTTGAAGGTTCCGATGTGCGGGTGCGCGGCAAACAAAATGTCGCTGGGCGCGCCCGCGTGCACAAATTCGCGGATGACCTTGCGGCCCAGGTGGCGCGGGTCCTTGATCTGGCTGTAGAGCTTGCCGTCCGAGAACGTGCCCGCACCGCCTTCACCAAACTGCACATTGCTCTCGGGTTGCAGCACTTTTTTGCGCCACAGGCCCCAGGTGTCCTTGGTGCGTTGGCGCACGGTCTTGCCCCGTTCAAGCACGATGGGCTTGAAGCCCATTTGCGCCAGCGTGAGCGCAGCCAGCATGCCGCAGGGGCCAAAGCCCACCACCACCGGCCGTTCGCTCTGGCGTTGTCCAAACCCCGCCGGGGCCTGGCAGGGTGCGTGCCAGGTCATGTCGGGCGTGGGCTGGATGTGCGGGTTGTGTGCACACTGCTGCAGCAACGCCGCTTCGCGCTCGGGGTGCACCAGCGTCAGGTCGACGATGAACACCGCCAGCAGTTCAGCCTTGCGTGCATCAAAGCTGCGTTTGAACACCTCCAGCGTGGCAATGTCGGCAGCAGCCACGCCAAGAACCTGGGCGGCCAGCTGGCGCAGCGCAGCTTCGGGGTGCGGTGGGGGCAGGCGGTCTTCGTCGGTTTCGGACGGCGCATCGACGGCGCGACGCTCTTCGACAGGCAGGGCAGACAGCGGCAGTTTGAGTTCGGAGACGCGGATCATGGTGGCAGGCTTGTGGCGATCAAGCAATGGGGGTATTGGCCCCGCGCGATGCGCGGGTTCAGTGACCTTCGAAGCTCAGCAGTGTAAACAGCTTGAGGCCGTCTGCGCGCAGTCGATCGCTGCCGCCCAGTTCGGGCAGATCGACAATGGCTGCGCCTTCGCACAAGGTGCCGCCCAGCCGTTCGATCAAGCGTTTGCCCGCCATCATGGTGCCGCCCGTGGCGATCAGGTCGTCAATGAGCAGCACGCGCTGGCCTGGCTGGATGGCATCGGTGTGCAGCTCGACGGTGGCGCTGCCGTATTCGAGCTCGTAGGTTTCTTCCACGGTGGTAAAGGGCAGCTTGCCTTTTTTGCGAATGGGCACAAAGCCCAGTCCCAGCTCGTAGGCCACCACCGAGCCCAGGATGAAGCCGCGCGCATCGAGCCCAGCCACGATGTCGGGTCGCAGGGCGGGGTCCATGTAGCGGTGCACAAAGGCGTCAATGAGCACCCGAAACACACGCGGGTCCTGCAGCAAGGGCGTGATGTCGCGAAACTGTACCCCCGGCGCCGGCCAGTCAGGCACCGTGCGGATGTGGCTTTTGAGGTAGTCGTGGACGCTTTGTTGGTGCATGCTTGTTCAGTCGGCGCAACGCTGCTCGTTGGATTTGTTCTGACGACGCTGCATGAGCTCTTGAGCTGTCAGCCGTACATCCCGTCCATCCTCTGAGACGATCAGGGGTGTATTGGTTTTGATGGCCATATCTTCTGCTGCACGGGCAGCACGCAACATGGCGGCATAGGAGCCGGCGAGATCGGGGTCGGAGGATGTTCGAATGTCGGTTGTATTCATTTTTCGCTCCAGTCAACAAGTTTCGGTGGATGAATATAACTGTCGTATAGCGCCCAAGAATTCACGACATCCTTGTGCTACACGAACGGCTACTCTGGAAATGGCAACATCAGCTGAAGGCAGTGCAAGAAACCAGAGCTTGACCTGATAACCCAACTGTCGCCAAAGTTTGATTTTCCGCACGTAGCCGATACCCGAGAGCGTAGTTTCAAAAGCGAAACTTTGGCCAGCAAGCACGCACTCATCAATTTCCTCAAGCATCAATCGACCTGCTTTGATGACGGCTGATTCCGGATTGAATGGGGCAAAACCGGCGGCGATCAAATCGGCATTGATGAATTTGAGTGTGTGAGCCTCTGCAGGTAAGAAGTCTCTTGCAAAAGTGGTCTTCCCCGCGCCGTTGGGTCCCGCAATGATGATCACTTTCTTCACGTCAGCCTCTTAAAAGTTTCTGTTCGGCAAGCGCCAGTGCTGCCGGCTTGCCTGACAAGACCAGGGTATCGCCAAAGCGAAGTTCGCTGTCTTCTGTCAGGGCTTCGGTGGTGCCGTTGATGCGGCGCAGGCTGACCACGCGTACGCCGACGGCGTGCAGGGCCAGCGCGCTCAGTGGTTTTGCTAGCCAGGGGCAGTCCAGCGGCAGGCTGACGGTGGCAAAACGTTCGTGGTCGAGTTCGTCAAAGCTGCTGTCGTCGGCACCATGAAAGTAACCACGCAGCATGCTGTAGCGGGCTTCGCGCTGGTCTTGCACCATTCGGAACACACGACGCACCGGCACCCCGACCAGGGCCAGCGCGTGGCTGGCCAGCATGAGGGAGCCCTCCAGCGCGTCGGGCACGACTTCGGCGGCGCCTGCAGCCTGGAGCTTGTCAAGGTTGGTGTCGTCTTTGGTGCGCACAATCACGGGCACCTGCGGGGCGTGGCTGTGGGTGTGGCCCAGCACCTTGAGCGCGCTGGCGGTGTCCAGGTAGGTGATGACCACAGCACTGGCGCGGGCCAGGCCTGCGGCGGCCAGTGATTGCAGGCGGCTGGCATCGCCAAACACGACCGAGTCGCCAGCGGCGGCAGCTTGGCGGACACGGTCGGGGTCGAGGTCCAGCGCCATGTAGGGGATGTTTTCCTGTTCGAGCATGCGCGCCAGGTTTTGCCCGCAGCGGCCGTAGCCGCAAATGATGACGTGGGCACTGGTGTTGATGGACTTGCGCGCAATGGTGGTCATTTGCAGTGATTGCTGCAGCCATTCGCTGGCCACCAGTTTCATGACGATGTCGTTGGCCCGCATGATGATGAAGGGCGTGGCCAGCATGGACAGCACCATGCTGGCCAGCACCGGGTTCATCAGTGTGGGGGGCACAAGCTCGTTGGAGTTGCTCAGCGTCAGCAGCACAAAACCGAATTCACCCGCTTGCGCCAGGTACAGGCCTGTGCGCAGGGCCACGCCGGTGCTGGCGCCCGTCAGCCGGGCCATGGCGGTGATGAGCCCCAGCTTGAAGAGCACCGGCAACGTGACCAGCAGCAGCACCAGTGGCCAACGCTCCAGCACGAGCCGCCAGTCGAGCATCATGCCGATGGTGATGAAGAACAGGCCCAGCAGGACATCGTGGAAGGGGCGGATGTCGGTTTCCACCTGGTGTTTGTATTCGGTTTCTGAAATCAGCATGCCGGCAATGAAGGCGCCCAGCGCGAGGCTGAGCCCCGCCAGCTCGGTCAGCCAGGCCAGCCCGAGCGTGACCAGCAGCAGGTTGAGCACAAACAGTTCTTCGCTTTTGCGACGGGCCACCAGCGTGAGCCACCAGCGCATGATGCGTTGGCCGCCCGTAAGCAGCAAGGTGATCAGGAGCGCAGCCTTGATGCCGGCTTTGCCGAGTTCCCAGGCCAGTTCTTCAGGAGGTGCACCCAGCGCAGGAATCAGGACCAGCAGCGGCACCACGGCCAAGTCCTGGAACAGCAATACGCCGACCACGCGTTTGCCATGTTCGGTCTCCAGCTCCAGGCGGTCGGCCATGAGTTTGATGACGATGGCGGTGCTGCTCATGGCCATGGCACCCGACAGGGCCAACGAGGTTTTCCAGTCCAGCAGCCACCAGGTGGGCGCAAGCGCAGCCAGAAAGGCCGAGCCCACGGTGACCACCGCAATGGTCAGCACCACTTGCATGAGCCCGAGGCCAAACACGTGTTTGCGCATGGCACGCAGCTTGGGCAGGTTGAATTCCAGTCCAATAACGAACATCAGAAACACCACACCAAACTCGGCCAGGTGCTGGATGCCCGTGGTGTTTTGCGCCAGGGACAAGGCGTTGGGGCCAATGACCACGCCCACGGCGAGATAGCCCAACATGGGCGGCAGTTTGAGCGAACGACAGGCGACCACCCCCAGCACGGCGGCCAGCAGATACAGCAACGTCAGCTCAAGGGAATTCATCGCCCTATCGTAGCAGGGCGATGCATCAATGCCGGCGGCTCAGGTCAAGGCTTGCGCGGGGCCAGCGAGGCACGCACTTGCCCTTGCAGCAGGTATTCGCCAGTTTTGGCGTTGAAGTCCAGGGTGTTACCGGTGAACACGTCTTTGGCACGTTCAATGCGGACGGGTTGTACCGATTTGAGCGCTTCCTTCTTGGGCCAGGCCACCAGTTGCTGGCCCGACAGGGTGATGGCCGGCGATGTGCCCAACGCCTCGCGAACGGCGACGGCATCGCGCTCCAAGGTCACGCGTTCGCCATCGCTGGTAGCGATGCCTTGTTGAGCGCGAGCGTTCATACGTGAGCCGTTGGCGCTGAGACCCCGAAACTGAACGTGCTGAATGTGCAGCTCATCGTTGTCGGGGTAGTGGTGGCCTTCCAGGCCATGGACCTCGCGGTACAGGGTGCCATCAGGCCGGAAGGCTTGGACTGAAAAATTGCGCAGGCTGTAGTCCGGGTCGGATCGGACTATTTTGGGTAATTGGGGGCCGCCCAGATCCGGCAGGCTGCGCACCAGCCACCAGCTGGCCAGGGCCAGCACGCCCATGATGACCAGGGGGGTGTACAGGCTCAGGCGGTCCAGTGTTCGGGCCAGGGGGGCGGGCAGCTTCATGCCGACGGGCCTTGGTGGGCGCGGTCGGTGCCGACGTTGTCCAGCAGTTGCACATAGCGGCCGCAGGCCACCAGCAGCAAGTCGCACAGCTCGCGCACGGCGCCTTCACCGCCGCGTGCGCTGGTGATGTGGTCGGCCAGGGCTTTGGCCTGCGCGTGGGCTTGCGCGGGGGCGCAGGCAAACGCCACACGCTGCATGACGGGCAGGTCGGGCCAGTCGTCGCCCATGGCGGCGGCTTGCGACCAGTCCAGCCCCAGTTCCTGCAGCATGGCCTGTGCGGCGGGGTGTTTGTCTTCAGTGCCAAAGCGCACGTGCGTGATGCCCAACGCCTTGAGGCGAAGGCGCAGTGGCGCCGAGTCGCGCCCGGTGATGACAGCGGGGGTGATGCCTGCTTGCTGCAAGAGCTTGAGGCCCTGGCCATCGAGCACGCTGAAACGCTTGAGCGATTCGCCGTGCTCGGAGAAATACAGACCGCCGTCGGTCATGATGCCATCGACGTCAAAAAACACAATGCGAATGCCCTGGGCCTTGAGCAGCAGCTCGGGGGCAAAGTGCACGGCGGGTTCGAGGGGGCGCAGGGTGCTCATGGGTTTAGATGACCTTCGCGCGCATCAGGTCGTTGGTGTTGATGGCGCCCACCAGTTCGCCTTGTGCGTTGACCACCAGCACGCTGGTGATGCGGTGGGCTTCCATCAGGTCGGCGGCTTCGGCAGCCAGGGCGTCGTCGCGCAGGGTGCGCGGGTTGGCGTGCATGACGTCGCTGGCTTTGAGCTGGCGCAGGTCCTGGCCTTTTTCAATCAGGCGGCGCAAGTCGCCGTCGGTAAAGATGCCCAGCACCTGGCCTTGGGCGTTGACCACCGAGGTGGCGCCCAGGCCTTTGCGACTCATCTCTTGCATGAGTTCGGTAAAGCTGGCTTCGGGCGCAACGCGGGGCACCTCATTGCCTTTGCGCATGATGTCGCTCACGTGGGTAAGCAAGCGCCGACCCAGCGAGCCGCCGGGGTGTGAGCGGGCAAAGTCTTCGGGTTTGAAGCCACGTGCGTCCAGCAGGGCCACGGCCAGCGCGTCGCCCATGGCCATTTGCGCGGTGGTGCTGGCGGTGGGGGCCAGGTTGAGCGGGCAGGCTTCTTTGGCGACACCGGTGTCGAGCACCACATTGGCGTGGCGGGCCAGCGAGGACTGCAAGCCGCCAGTCATGGCAATGAGCGGTACACCCAGGCGTTTGATGACCGGCAGGATGGCGACCAGCTCGTCGCTTTCGCCGCTGTTGGACAGGCCCAGCACCACGTCGCCCGCCTGGATCATGCCCAGGTCGCCATGGCTGGCTTCACCGGGGTGCATGAACATGGCGGGGGTGCCTGTGGAGGCCAGGGTGGCGGCAATCTTGGTGCCCACATGGCCACTTTTTCCCATGCCAGTGACCACCACACGCCCGCTGGCGCCAAGGATGAGCGTGGCCGCTTGCACAAAGCGATCGTCGAGCCGGTCTTTCATGGCCAGCAGGGCTTGGGCTTCAATGTCCAGCGCTTCGCGCGCCATGTGCAGAGTGTGGGAGGCGTTGAGTTGCATGGAGCGATTTTATCGGGCGGGGTGTGCGCGTGCTTAATCCAGACCGCGCACGATCTGCATGGCTTCTTCAATGCGCTCGACGCCGTGTACCTGCAGGCCTTTGAGGGCGGGATCTGACTTTTTGGGCAGGTTGGCCTTGGGCACGATGGCCACGGTGAAGCCCAGCTTGGCGGCTTCCTTCAGGCGCTCTTGACCACGCGGCGCAGGTCGTACCTCGCCGGCCAGGCCAACTTCGCCAAACGCAATGAAGCCTTTGGGCAGCGCCTTGCCGCGCAGGCTGGAGGTGATGGACAGCATGACGGCCAGGTCGGCCGCAGGTTCGCTGATGCGCACACCGCCGACCGCATTGACGAACACGTCCTGGTCCATGCAGGCCACACCCGCGTGGCGGTGAAGCACGGCCAGCAGCATGGCCAGGCGGTCGCGCTCCAGACCCACCGACAAGCGGCGCGGGCTGGGCCCGCCGTTGTCCACCAGGGCTTGAATTTCAACCAGCATGGGGCGCGTGCCTTCAAGGGTGACCATGACGCAGCTGCCGGGTACCGGCTCGCTGTGTTGGCTCAAGAAAATGGCGCTGGGGTTGGTGACGCCCTTGAGCCCTTTTTCGGTCATGGCGAACACGCCAATTTCGTTGACGGCGCCAAAGCGGTTTTTGATGGCGCGGATCAGGCGAAAGCTTGAATGCGTGTCGCCCTCAAAGTAGAGCACGGTGTCGACCATGTGTTCGAGCACGCGCGGGCCGGCCAATGCCCCTTCTTTGGTGACGTGGCCCACCAGCACGATGGCGGTGCCGCTGGCCTTGGCCGCGCGCGTGAGGTGCGCTGCGCATTCGCGCACCTGTGCCACCGAGCCAGGGGCGCTGGTGAGCTGGTCCGAATACACGGTCTGGATGGAGTCGATGATGGCCACCTTGGGTTGGCGCTCATGCAGTGTGGCCAGAATTTTTTCGAGTTGGATTTCAGCCAGCACAGGCACTTGCGAGTCCACCAAGCCCAGACGCCGCGCACGCAACGCAACCTGGGCGCCACTTTCTTCGCCAGTGACATACAAGGTGTCCATGCCTGCGCGTTGCAGCGCATCCACCGCCTGGAGCAACAAGGTGGATTTGCCAATGCCGGGGTCGCCGCCAATGAGCACCACGCCGCCTTCGACCACGCCACCGCCCAGCACACGGTCGAGCTCGTCCTGGCCGGTGGGGGTGCGGTCCACATCGGTGGCTTCAATGTGGGACAAGGGCGTGACGGCGCTGGAGGGTGCCAGCGCCTGATAGGAGGCTGCACCAAAACGGTTTTTGCCGGCAGTGCCCGTGTCGGCCACGGTTTCAATGAGGGTGTTCCAGGCGCCGCAACCTGGGCATTTGCCCATCCAGCGTGGGCTGTTGGCGCCGCACTCGGTGCAGCTGTAAATCGACTTGTCTTTGGCCATGGCGCCAAGTGTGCCCGATGTTGAAAGAGGATTACAGCGTCACCACAAAACGGGCGCCGCCACCTTCTCGGTCTTCGCAACGAATGCTGCCGCCGTGGCGCTCGGCAATGGACTTGACCAGCGACAGGCCCAGGCCCACACCCCCCACGCGTTCGCTGGCGCCGGGCAAGCGGTAAAACGGCTCGAAAATCCGGTCGCGTAATTCGGCAGGCACGCCGGGGCCGCGATCGCTGACGCGCATCACGGTTCGACCGTTTTCAGTGCGCAGCGACAGCTCGATGTCGGGCTCTTGACTGTGCGTGGCCGTGGCGCCGTAGCGTTTGGCGTTTTCGAGCAGGTTGCGCACCAGCCGGCGCAGCAGCTTGCTCACGCCCTGCACTTCAAAGCTGGACTGGCCTTCGGGCACGTCCAGATTGGCACCCACGCGGGCGCATTCTTCGGCGCACAGGCCCACCAGCTCTACCGGCTCGATGGTGCCCATGTCGGCCTCTTTGGCGTCCAGGCGGCTGGCGAGCAAAATTTCGTCAATGAGCTGGTCCAGCTCGGCCATGTTGCGCAGCACTTCGCTGCGGGTGCGTTGACGCACGGCGTCATCGAGCTTGGGCGACTCCATGAGTTCCATGGCCATGCGGATGCGCGCCAGCGGCGAGCGCAATTCATGCGAGGCATTGGCCAGCAAGGACTTTTGCGAGGTCATGAGGTTCTGGATGCGGTCGGCCGCTTCGTTGAAGCGGCGCGAGAGGTCGGCCACTTCGTCCTGGCCTTGCACCGGAAAACGCACGTCCAGATCGCCCTCGCCCCAACGCTGCACACCGTTTTGCAGGCGTTCAAGTTGCAGCGTCAGGCGGCGGATGACCGGGTACAGCGCCAGCGCCACCACCATGCCGACCAGCAATAAAGTCCACAAAAAGCCATAGGGCGAACGGGCCCACCACGGCGGCAGCGCGCGAGGGGGCGGGGGGCCACCAGGCGTGGTGCGTGGTACCTGCAGGTAAAACTCCTGCCCGTTGGGCATGAGCACCTGGAACTCGTAGCCCAGTCCGCGTCGCGGCAGTTGGGGCGCAACGGCCAGCACATCGCCTTCGGTGTTGCGCACAATCAGCATGCGCGAAATGACGGGGCCGGCGCTGCGGTCGCGGTCGCGCTGCTGCAGGTGCCAGGCCACCCCCGCCAGCACCATGACCAGCGCCAGGGCCAGCACAGCCGCCAGCCAGACGCGCAGGTACAAATGCCGCGAGGGGGTTTTCATGGAGGACTCAGTCCTGTTGGCGAGCAAACACGTAGCCCACACCGCGCACGGTCAGGATGCGCTGGGGGTTCTTGGCGTCGTCTTCAATGGCGGCGCGGATGCGCCCCATGTGGACATCGATCGAGCGGTCAAACGCTTCGAGTTCGCGGCCCCGCACAGCCTCCATGATTTGATCGCGCGTGAGCACGCGTCCGGCTCGCTCGGCGAGGGTGACCAGCAAATCGAATTGGTAGGAGGTGAGCTCGCATTCCTGGCCGCGCACGCTGACGCGGCGGGCATCGCGGTCAATCTCAAGGCTGCCGAACTGCATGATGTGGTGTGAGGTTTCGGCGTCCATGACCTTGCGGCGCAACACGGCGCGAATACGCGCCAGCAGCTCGCGCGGCTCAAAGGGTTTGGGCAGGTAGTCGTCAGCGCCCATTTCCAGGCCAATGATGCGGTCCATGGGGTCGCCCTTGGCGGTGAGCATGAGCACCGGCGTCTGGCCTGTGGCACCTGGCAGTGCGCGGATGCGCTGGCACACCTGCAGGCCGTCCATGTCGGGCAGCATCAAGTCCAGGATCACCAGGTCGATCGTGTTGCCGGTGAGCTGGTTCAGGCCGCTTTGTGCATCAGGAGCATGAGCCACGGTGTAGCCGTTGGCCTGCAAGTAGTCCGAGACCATGCTGGCCAGGCGGGCATCGTCTTCGATCATGAGGATGGATTGCATGCGTGCCATGGTGCTCGGGTGCCTCTAAGTGGGGTTGTCTGCTGCGTAAAGTTGGGTAAACCGTTCAACGCTGGCGTGCATGCACGCGCGCGGCCAGCAGGACCAAAAGCAGCACCGGTGCACCCAGCCAGGCGGTGGCCGTGAAAAAGTCGGCATAGCCATGCGCGTTGACGTAGTCGCCGCTGAAGCCGGCAATGAACTTGGGCAGCAGCAGCATGATGGACGACAGCAGTGCGTATTGCGTGGCCGAGTAGCGGATGTTGGTCAGCGAAGACAGGTAGGCAATGAAGGCGGCAGAGGCCATGCCGCTGGACAGGTTGTCGGCGCTCACCACCCAGATGAGGGCGTTGAGGTCATGCCCCACATGGCTGAGCCACGCGTACAGCAAGTTGCTGGCGGCGCTGAGCAAGGCGCCTAAAAACAAAATACGCATCACGCCTAATCGGGCTGACAGCACGCCACCCACAAACGCGCCCACCAGCGTCATGATGACGCCAAACACTTTGGTCACGGCAGCCACCTCGTCCTTGGTGAAGCCCATGTCCACATAAAACGGGTTGGCCATGATGCCCATGACCACATCGCTGATGCGGTAGACCGCAATGAGCGAGAGCACCAGCACGGCTTGCCAGCGGTAGCGCAACCAGAAGTCGGCAAAGGGTTCGACCAATGCGCCGTGCAGCCATTCGCCCAAGGATCGAGCCGGGGTTTGTGGCGCGGGCGCAGGTTCGGGCGAGGCCAGCACGGTGAGCATGCCGGGCAGCATGCTGGCGGCCATGACGGTGTAGGCCCATTGCCAGGCTGTTTGTGCGTAACCCGTAGCTGCGCCTTGTGCGTAGGCGGCCAACCACAGCACGCCCGCGCCCGCCCAGATCATGGCCAAGCGGTACCCGGTCTGGTAGCTCGCTGCCAGGACGGCCTGTTCGTCGGCCTGCGCCGATTCAATGCGGTAAGCGTCCAGTGCAATGTCTTGTGTGGCCGAGCCAAACGCCACGGCCAGTGCACACCACACCAAAGGTGCCAGGGCCTGGGTGGGGTCATAGCTGGCCATGCCCAACAGGCCTGCAGCTACAGCCAGCTGCGACAACAGCAGCCAGCTGCGGCGCCGGCCCAGCCGTCGCGTCAGGCCCGGCAAGGGCAAGCGGTCGACCAAGGGTGCCCAAGCCCATTTGAAGCCATAAGCCAGCCCAACCCAGCTGAGGTAGCCAATGGTGCTGCGGTCGATGCCCGCTTCGCGCAGGCGAAAGCTCAGGGTGCCCAGCACCAGCAACAGAGGCAGGCCCGCAGAAAACCCCAGCATCAACATGCGCAGACTGGCAGGCTGAATGTAGAGCCGAAAGGCCGCCAGCCATGAGCGTTGGGGGGTGGGCAAAGAGGTGTTCATGTGAGCATTATCGGTATCGACAAAGGTGACCACTTTACGTTTATTATTTGTGCATCATGTGTTGGCTTTGTGACTTCAAAACTTCTGCGTCCACGCCGTCCAGGGTGTGGGACGCGCGTCGTGGTTTTCTGCTTGCAGCGGGTGCTGCAGGCGCGGGCTCTGCGCTGGCGCAGGTGAATGTGGGTTCGTCTTCGCAGGTGCGCAACCTGGTGCCGGCCGAGACGCTCGAAAACTCGGCCCGCCAGCAGTACAGCCAGACCTTGAGCGAGGCGCGTTCGCAACGTGCATTGGCGCCCGACAACTATCCACAGCTGGTGCGTATTCGACAGATTGCGGCGCGGCTGATTCCGTTCACAGCCCAGTGGAATGCGCGTGCGCGCAGCTGGAAGTGGGAGGTCAACCTGATCGGCAGCAAGCAGCTCAATGCCTGGTGCATGCCGGGCGGCAAGATTGCGTTCTACACCGGCATCATTGACCAGCTGCAGCTCAATGACGACGAAATCGCCATGATCATGGGCCACGAAATGGCACACGCCTTGCGCGAGCACGCCCGCGAGCGACTGGCCAAAAGTCAGGTGACCAACATCGGTTTGTCGCTGGCTTCCCAGCTGTTGGGGTTGGGTCAGTTGGGCAACGTGGCGGCCGACTTGGGCACGCAACTGTTGACGCTCAAATACAGCCGTGATGATGAGAGCGAGGCTGACCTGGTCGGTCTGGAAATTGCTGCGCGCGGTGGTTACAAGCCCGAGGCCAGCGTGCAGCTGTGGCAAAAAATGCTGGCGGCCAACGGCAATGGCGGGCCACAGTTTTTGTCGACCCACCCCAGTGGATCCAACCGCATTCAGGAACTGCAGGCCAATTTGCCCAAGGTGCAGAGCTTGTACGAACGGGCGCGCCAGCAGGGCTGATCAGAGGTCACGTACGTAGGGGTTGCTGCGACGCTCGCGCCCAAAGGTGCTTTCCGGGCCGTGGCCGGGGATGAACACGGTGTCGTCGCCCATGGGCCACAGGCGCTGGCGGATGCTGTTGATCAGGGTATCGAAGTCACCCTGCGGAAAGTCGGTGCGGCCAATGCTGCCGGCAAACAGCACATCGCCGACAAAAGCGCGGGAAATTTCGGGTGAATGAAACACCACATGCCCAGGTGTGTGGCCGGGGCAGTGGCGCACGTTCAGGGTGTGTGCGCCCAGCGTGAGGGTGTCGCCGTCGTGCAGCCAGCGCGTGGGTGTGAAGGCGCGTGCGGGCGGAAAGCCGTAGTTCACTGCCGCCTCGGGCAGACCCTCGATCCAGAACAAGTCTGCCGGGTGCGGGCCAATGATGGGCAGGCCCAGCTGCTCGGACAAATCGGCCGCGCCGCTGCAGTGGTCCAGGTGACCGTGGGTGATCCAGATTTGCTCGAGCTTGAGCCCGTGTTTGTTCACGGCATCCAGCACCAGATCCAGATCACCACCGGGGTCAATGACTGCGGCCTGCAGGCTCTGGTCGTCCCAGACCAGCGAGCAGTTTTGTTGAAAGGCGGTGACGGGAATGGTGAGGTAGCGCAGCATGTCAGACCCCGTAGCGGTCGCGGTAAGCCTGTACGGCACCCAGGTGCTGACCCAGTTCGTTGCCACCTTGGCCGTCCAAGTAGGCCAGCAGGTCTTGCAGCTTGGCAATGGCGCACACCTGCAGGCCCAAGGTGTTTTGGACGTATTGCACAGCGCTGTGGGGCACGTCTTTCGTCGTGCCGTCGGCCTGCTTTTCGGTGGCCATTTCCTGGCGGTCCAGGGCAATGGCTACGGCGTGGGCTGTGGCACCCGCAGCCTGGATCAGGGCAATCGATTCGCGCGCAGCGGTGCCGGCGCTCATCACATCGTCCACGATCAGCACACGGCCTTTGAGCGGTGCGCCCACCAAGGAGCCACCTTCGCCATGGTCTTTGGCTTCCTTGCGGTTGTAAGCAAAAGACGTGTTGTAACCTTTGGATGCCAGAGCGACTGCCGTGGCCGAGGCCAGCGTGATGCCTTTATACGCAGGCCCGAACAGCATATCGAAACCAATACCGGAATCCAGCAGCGTCTGCGCGTAAAAGTCGGCCAGCTTGCCCAGGCGTTCGCCATCACTGAATAGTCCGGCATTGAAAAAGTAAGGCGACAGACGGCCGGCCTTGGTCGTGAATTCGCCGAAGCG
>JALRIL010000156.1 GCA_023255445.1 Limnohabitans sp.
TTCACGAATTCGCGCACACCGCCCTCATAGACCATCTCGCTGCGCAAAGGTTCGGCGGGATCGGCACCTACATAAAGTCGTCGCATGAAACCCACACAGACGCCGGCGACCGATCCAACGACGCGACCCGCGTTGACGCGACCCAGGTTCGTGTGCGCGTGGTGGGCGAGGCCAATGTGCTGCCGTCTTCCACCAACCCCACGCGCCCCTACACCGTCAACACGCTGGACGAGCATGTGGACATGCTCATGGTCTGCCACCACCTTGACCCGGCGATTGCCGAGGACCTGGCCTTTGCCGAAAGCCGCATCCGCAAAGAAACCATCGCGGCCGAGGACATCCTGCACGACCTGGGCGCCATCAGCATGATGAGCAGCGACAGCCAGGCCATGGGCCGCGTGGGCGAGGTCATCATCCGCACCTGGCAGACGGCGCACAAGATGAAGGTGCAGCGCGGCAAGCTCGATGGCGACAGCGATCGCCATGACAACGCCCGTGTCAAACGCTACATCGCCAAGTACACGATCAACCCCGCGATTGCGCACGGCATCAGCCACGAGGTGGGCAGCGTCGAGGTGGGCAAGTGGGCCGATCTGGTGATCTGGAAACCCGCCTTCTTCGGCATCAAGCCCGCCATCGTCATGAAGGGCGGCTTCATCGCACTGGCGGCCATGGGCGACCCCAACGCGTCCATCCCGACGCCGCAGCCGGTGCACTACCGACCCATGTTCGGCAGCTTTGGCGGTGCGCTGGCCAAGGGCTCGTTGACCTTTGTCTCACAGGCTGGACTCAGCGCAGGCGTTGGCAAAAGCTATGGCCTGGCCAAGACGCTCTCTGCCGTGAAGAACATCCGCAGCGTGCGCAAGCAGGACATGGTCCACAATGCCTACGCGCCCCGCATGGAGGTGGACCCACAAACGTATGTGGTGCGCGCCGACGGCCTGCTGCTGACCTGCGAACCTGCAGCCAGCCTGCCCATGACCCAACGCTACTTTCTGTTCTGATGCTGATCTGTTCCAAACGCATGCCCCAGGGCCAGGGACTGGCCAAAGTCCTGATCCAGCGCGCCGCCTCGGTCACGCTGGACTGGGACACCCGCTGCAAAAGCCGCTTTGACGCCACCGACAGCACAGGCCGCCAGCTCGGCGTGTTTTTGCCGCGTGGCACCGTAGTGCGCGGCGGCGATGTGCTGGTGGCCGAAGACGGCTCACTGGTGCGCGTGGAAGCCGCAGCGCAAACGGTGCTGCGGATCACGGCCTGCGCCGAACATGGCACACCCTTTGACCTGATGCGCGCCGCCTACCACCTGGGCAACCGCCATGTGCCGATCGAGCTGCGGGCTGACCACCTCAAGATCGAACCCGACCATGTGCTGGCCGAGCTGCTGCGCAGCATGCACATGACGGTGGCCGAGGTTCAGGAACCGTTCGAGCCCGAAGGCGGTGCTTATGGCGACAACGCCATGCTGGGGCACGACCACGGGCACAGCCACCACCATGGACACGCGCACGACCACAGCGCCTGCGGACACGACCACACGCATGGCCACTGACACCCCTGCCCTGCTGCAACTGATCTGGCTCGCCTCGCCCGCACTGCCGGTGGGTGGGTTCTCGTATTCCGAAGGCCTCGAAGCCGCCATCGACCACGGTTTGGTGCACAACGAAGCCAGCTGCACACAGTGGCTGACCGACCAGTTGCTGCTCACGCAGGCGCGTGGCGACATGGCCGCCATGGCGCAGGCCGTACCCGCCTGGCAGTCGATGGACACGGCGCGGCTGCAGCAGCTCAGCGCCTGGGTGCTGGCCACCCGCGAAAGCAGCGAGATGCGGCTGCAGACGGTGCAGATGGGCAAGTCATTGCTGGAGTGGCTGCGCAACCTGCAGGGCCACTGCCCAGCCAGCCCCGAGGCGCTGCAGTGCCTGGCCGCACTGCCCCCCACTTACCCCCTGGCCTACGCGCTGGCCCTGGCCTGCAGCCAGGCCCCGCTTGACCAGGCCCTGCAGGCTTACGCCTTCGGTTGGGCCGAGAACATGACGCAGGCCACCCTGAAAGCCGTGCCCCTGGGCCAGAGCAGCGGCCAGCGCATGCTGGCGGTACTGGCCCGGACGATCCCGGAGGCGGTGCACACCGCCCTCACCCGCACCGACGAAACGCGGCAGGCCTTCAGCCCCATGCTGGCCATCTTGTCGTCCCGCCACGAAACCCAATATTCACGCCTTTTCAGATCATGACCGCTCTTCATCACATTCCGAACCGCACCAAAAAACTGCCGCCCCTGCGCGTGGGTATTGGCGGGCCTGTCGGCTCGGGCAAGACCACCCTGCTCGAGATGCTGTGCAAGCACATGCGCGAAAAGTGGGACCTGATCGCCATCACCAATGACATCTACACCAAGGAAGACCAGCGCTTGCTGACCATCAGTGGCGCGCTGCCGGCCGAACGTATCATGGGCGTGGAGACCGGGGGCTGCCCGCACACGGCGATTCGCGAAGACGCCTCCATCAACCTTGAAGCGATTGACCGCATGCTGGAGAAGTTCCCCGACGCCGACATCGTGTTCGTGGATGACATTCAAAAAATGGCCCAAGTCATTGCTGACCACGCCCAAGCGGGCGATGTGGTGATGTGCATGGGTGCAGGGTCGATTGGCCAA
>JALRIL010000166.1 GCA_023255445.1 Limnohabitans sp.
AAAGTCACCGGTGGAGTTGACCAGGCTCATCACTTTGACGATGCGTTTGACTTTGTTGAGGTCACCCACGGCAGCATGCAAGGTGCCCATCAGGTCGATAGCCACCGCGCGTGCGGCTTGCTTACCTTCTTCGGTGCCCATGGTCTTGCCCAGTTGACCGACCCAGGGTTTGCCGTCTTTTTTGGCAATGTGGCCTGACAAAAACACCAGGCTGCCGGTCTGCACATAGGGCACGTAGGCCGCAGCGGGCACCGCCACGGGGGGCAGCTGGATGTTCAGTTCTTCAAGTTTTTTGTAAACGCTCATCGGTGGATTCCTCGGGATCAGTCTGTTCCAAAGGCTCCACTGTAACGCCGACTTGCAGGGTATGGGTCGCACCCCCCTGAAGCATGCCGCGCAGGGGCGAGACATCGGCAAAGTCGCGGCCCTGAGCGACCAGGACATAGTCCTCGCCGGGGCTGCCCCAGCCCCAGCGGTTGTTGGTGGGGTCCAGGTGCAACCATCCCCCACTGGCGTGCGTTTTGGCGCCAGGCACATACACGGCGGCCCAGGCGTGCGATGCGTCGCTGCCCAACAGGCGCTTGTGCCCCTCAGGCGGATGCGTCAGCAGGTAGCCGCTGACATAAAGTGCGGGCAACCCCAGGCTGCGCAGGCAGGCGATCAGGATGTGCGCAAAGTCCTGGCATACGCCGCGCCGCTCGTGCAAGGCTTGCAAAGCGGGCGTGTGGATGTCGGTGCTCTGGCTGGCGTAGGTGAAGTCGGCGTGGATGCGTTGCATGAGCGCTGTGGCTGCGTCCACCAACGGACGTTCGGGCGTGAAAACGCTGCGTGCGTAGTGGGTAAACGCCTCGTCCAAAGGCGCATGATGGGAGGCAAACACAAACCGGCTGTTGAGGTCGGTGTCCTGGCCGGCGTGGTAACGGAACTGCTCACGCACGCTGTCCCAGCTGGCCGTTGTGCTGTCGGCCGCAGGGGGGGGCAGAACGAGGGTCTGCACTTGGCTGCTGGCACGCACATGCAGGTGGTGATGCGCCTGGTGCAAAGCCCAGTGGCTCATGGTGTTGCCAAACGCATCGGTGTGCGTATGGACGGCGGGCGGTGCGGGATCTATGGTTAACGCAAAACTGGCCACGGTTTGTGTGGCCACGTCAATGGGTTGCAGGTGTGCCGCATGCTGCGCGCTTTCCACGGTGGTGGTGTAGGTGTAGATCGTGTCGTGAAGAATGCTCAGCTTCATGCTCAGCTCCCTACGCTGTGTTGGCCGTGCTGGCTGTGCGTGAAGAACAAGGCACTCAAGCCCTCGGCCATGGTGCGTGCGCAACCGCTCCATTGAGCCAGCCAGGTCAGCAAAGCCTTGGTGTTCTGTGTCAGCAAGGCGTGTACCGTGGCTGACTCCAGGGGGGGAATGCGTGCGGCCAGCTCCAGAGTTGCGCCGCCAGACAGGTGTTGCAAACGCTTAAGGCGCGAGCGCAGGGTGTGCACGACCCAGGCCAGCGAGCGCGGGTTGTCAGGGTTGAGCACCAGCAAATCCATCATGGCCCAGACGGTGCGGGTTTGCTGGTACTGCGCATGAAAGCTGATGGTGCTGTCAAACAAATGCAGCACCGCATCAAATCCAGCCTGGTCGCGCACCAGCTCGTGCTCCAAAGCCAGGTTCAGGGCATGGGCTAAAAAGTCCAGACGTTCGATGTGCCGGCCCAAAGACAGCATGCGCCAGCCATCGTCACGGCTCATGCGGTCCGTTTGCGCACCGGTGAGGGCAGCCAGGCGCTGGCTCAGATCTGTCAGGGTGCGTTGGGCGTGGGCCGTGTCGGCAAGACGCGAAGGTACGGCGGGGGCAGCAGCAAAAAAGCGTTGTTCGGTGTCTTGCAGCAATTGCCAGTGTTCGGGCGAGAGGCGCTCGCGCACCGAGGTGGCTGCATTGAGCATGCCGCGCAGGTTGTAGCCAACGCCGGTGGTGTGGGTGGTGTCCCACAAGCCTGCCACCACGGAGCGTTCAAACACTCGGTGCGATTGGCTGGCGCTGGGCGAGGCGCTGCGCACCAGGCCATGTCGGCGCGTCAGGGCATTGAGCCATGTGAGCAAGCGTGGATGGCTTTGGTGCTCGCTGACCAGCAGATCCAGCGCCAAGCGTGACAAAGCCAAGGTGTTTTCAGTGCGCTCGGAATATCGGCCGAGCCAGAACAGGTTTTCCGCTGCGCGGCTGGTGACCAGGCGCTGTGCTGGTCGGGGTTGGGCAGCATCGGCCAGCAGACTCAAGGGGTGGACCGCTTCGCGGGACGGGGCTTGTACCCAGACGTCGGCGCTGCTGCCACCACGTTGCATGGAGGCGATGCCTTCGTGCGAGCCCAGGCGGGCCAGACCTCCAGGCAACACTTGCCATTCGTTGTTTTCGTCCACCACCACAAACACCCGCAGCACCACGGGGCGCGTTTCAACCGTGCCCAGTCCCTGCGCCTCAGCGTTCCAGATGGGCAGGTGGGACAGTGGCAGCCAGGACTGGATGGTGTGGGCCTCGGGCATGCGCAAAATTCGGCCCGCCCATTCATCGCGCTCGCGCTGGTCCATGAGGTTGCCCTGGCGCGGTTCGAAACTCGGTCGTTGGCCGTCTTGGGGATAGGTGGGCTTGATCAGTCCTTCGGGCAACCGCTCCAGCGCTTCGGGCAATGCCGCAGCCTCGCCACACCACCAGCTGGGAATGGCAGGCAGCACCAGTTCTTCGTTGAGCAGGGTTTGGGCCAGGGCGGGCATGAACCCCAGCAAGGCGTTCGATTCCAGAAAGCCCGAACCTGGTGTGTTGGCCAACAGCACCTGACCCTGCCGCACGGCTTGGAGCAAACCCGGAACGCCCAGGCTGGAGTCTGAACGCAGCTCCAGTGGGTCCAGCCAGGCATCGTCCACGCGTTTGAGCAAGCCGTGCACCCGTTGCAGGCCTTGCACGGTTTTGAGAAACAGGCCCTCTTCACGCACCGTCAGGTCGTCCGACTGCACCAGGCTCAGGCCCAGATAGCGTGCAAGGTAGGCATGCTCGAAATAGGTTTCATTGTAGGGGCCGGGGGTGAGCAGGGCGATGTGGGGCGTCTCGCCTTTGGACACCGGGCAGCGCGCCTTGAGACCGCTAACCAGCGCCTGGTAAGTGCTGGCCAGGCGTTGCACCGACAGGTTGTCAAACGCCTGGGGAAACAGGCGGGAAATGATCAAACGGTTTTCGAGCAAGTAGCCCAATCCAGAGGGGGCTTGCGTGCGCTGCGACAGCAGCCACCACAAGCCGTCGGGACCGCGCGCCAAGTCAAAGGCGGCCATGCTCAGGTAGCGGCCATCAGCAGGCACCATGCCTTGCATGGCGGGCAGGTAACCCGGGTGCCCTTGTACCAGTGCTGCCGGCAACTGACCACTGGTCACCAGGGCTTGCTTGCCGTAGGCGTCCTGCATGATGTGTTCGAGAAGGCGCATGCGCTGGAGCACGCCTCGTTCGATCTGTTGCCAATGAGCGGGCGAGATGATGAGTGGAAACAAGTCCAGTGACCAAGGGCGCTGGGTTTGCTCGCTGTGGGCGTAAATGTTGTATGTGATGCCGTTATCGCGGACTTGCCGCTGCAGCTCACGCATGCGCGGACTCAGACTGGCCAGGCCCTCAGGCCCCAGTTGCTCGACAAATTGGGCCCAGGCACCGTCCAGTTCCACACGGGTGTCACCAGCCTGCTCCAGCTGACCACGCAGCTCGTCCCAATGGCCTTGCGGGGCGTTCGGGGCGTGTTGCTGCAACCAGCTCATGACATGGAGTGGTGCAGCCGCAGTCTCAAGCGGGCGGGGGATGTCGGACATGAGGCCATTTTCACCTCAAATCCAGCGTGAACGGGAATTCGCGGCTGGCAGGCACGCTCAGGGCAGGCTGCACCCCGGTCATGCGGCCCGGCGTATGGCCCATGCGGAAGAAGCGCGCCAGGCGGCGGCTTTCGGCCTCGTAGGCGTTGACCGGGAAGGTGTCGTAATTGCGCCCGCCCGGGTGGGCCACGTGGTACTGGCAGCCGCCCAGGGACCGCTTCATCCAGGTGTCCACGATGTCCAACGTGAGCGGCGCATGCACGCCAATGGTGGGGTGCAGGGCAGACGGCGGGTTCCAGGCCTTGTAGCGCACGCTGGCCACCCATTCGCCCGCCACGCCCGTGGGCTGCAGGGGCAGGCTTTGCCCGTTGACGGTGACGCTGTGGCGCGAGGGGTTGAGGCCGCTCACATGCACCTCGATGCGCTCCAGCGACGAATCGACATAACGCACGGTGCCGCCAACCGCGCCTTCTTCGCCCATGACGTGCCAGGGCTCGAGCGCGTTACGCAGCGTGAGCACCATGCCGTCGACGTTGACATTGCCCACTTTGGGGAAGCGGAACTCGAAGTGCGGCGCGAACCAGGCCGGATCGAAATGGAAGCCGCAGTCTCCCAGCTCGGTGAGCACATCGTCAAAGTCCTGCTTCGCGATGGCGACCGTCGGTCTCGTCGTTGTTGTCGGCCGGGACCGTTGCCGTGGTCCAGATCAGCAGGAACGAGGCGTCGCCCGAGGGGATCATCTTGGTCGGTGTCACATCCTCTGACTTGA
>JALRIL010000168.1 GCA_023255445.1 Limnohabitans sp.
GCGTGTGTGCTCGCCTTCAACGCTAACGACCCCAGCGGTGCTGGCGGTCTGTCAGGCGACGTGCTGGCAGCCGGCTCGGTCGGCGCGCACACCTTGCCAGTGGTCACCGGCACCTATGTGCGCGACACCAGCGCCATTCACGATTTTTACGCTTTTGACGAAGACGCCATCAACGAGCAGGCCCGCACCATCGCGGAAGACATTCCGGTGCGCGTCATCAAGGCCGGCTTTCTTGGCTCCCCCGAAATCATTGCCCTGGTGGCCGCCATTGCCGACGATTACGACGGTGTACCCGTGGTGGCCTACATGCCCAACCTGTCGTGGTGGGACGACCAGAAAATTGACGACTACCTGGACGCATTTCGCGATCTGATGCTGCCGCAAACCAGCGTGCTGGTGGGGCACCACAGCACCTTGCGCCGATGGCTGCTGCCCGACTGGGAAGGCGAACGCAACCCCAGTCCGCGAGACATTGCCAAGGCCGCCAGCGAGATGGGCGTGCCCTATGTGCTGGTGACCGGCCTGCCCCTGCCGGAGCAACACATTGACAACGTGCTGGCCACCCCGGAAACCGTGCTGACCCATGAAAAGTTCGAACGCATCGAAGCCTTGTTCACCGGGGCCGGCGACACTTTGTCGGCTGCTCTGGCTGGCCTGCTGGCCACGGGCATGGACCTGCCCGAAGCCGCTCGCGAAGCCTTGACCTACCTGGACCATTGCCTGGACGATGGCTTCAGGCCGGGCATGGGCCAGGTGGTACCGGATCGCCTGTTCTGGGCCCAGCCTGATGAAGATGACGAAAACGAAACCCCAGAGTCCAGCGAAGCACTACCACCCGGGGCCGACTTCTTTGAAGTGCCGTTCAACGAAACCAAACATTGATTTTTTCAGCCATGACCGACCGCAACCAGCAACTGTTTGACCGTGCCGCCCAGGTGATTCCTGGCGGCGTCAACTCGCCCGTGCGCGCCTTTCGCGCCGTGGGCGGCACGCCGCGCTTTGTGCAGCGTGCCCAGGGCGCTTATTTCTGGGACGCCAACGGCCAGAAATACATCGACTACATTGGCTCCTGGGGCCCGATGATCCTGGGCCACGGCCACCCGGCCGTGCTCGAAGCGGTACAAAAAGCCGCGCTCGACGGCTTTTCGTTTGGTGCCCCCACCGAGCGCGAGATCGAGCTGGCCGAGGACATCCTGAAACACGTGCCCTCGATGGAGATGGTGCGCCTGGTCAGCTAGGGCACCGAAGCGGGCATGAGCGCGCTGCGCCTGGCGCGTGGGGCCACCGGCCGCAACAAGTTTATCAAGTTCGAAGGCTGCTACCACGGCCACGCCGACGCCCTGCTGGTCAAGGCCGGCTCGGGCCTGGCCACTTTCGGCAACCCCACCAGCGCCGGCGTGCCGCCCGAAGTGGTGCGCGGCACCCTGGTGCTGGAGTACAACAACATCACGGCTCTGGAAGAAGCCTTCGCCTTGCACGGCAAGGAACTGGCTTGCGTGATGATCGAGCCGATTGCGGGCAACATGAATTTTGTGCGGGCCAGCGTGCCCTTCATGAAACGCTGCCGCGAGCTGTGCAGCGAACACGGCGCACTGCTGGTGTTTGACGAAGTGATGTCGGGTTTCCGCGTAGCTCTGGGCAGTGCGCAAAGCGTCTACGCCCAAGCCATCCCCGGCTTCAAGCCCGACATGACGGTGCTGGGCAAAGTGATCGGCGGCGGCATGCCACTGGCAGCCTTCGGCGGCAAACGTGATGTGATGTCGCATTTGGCACCGTTGGGTGCTGTTTACCAAGCCGGGACGCTGTCGGGCAACCC
>JALRIL010000184.1 GCA_023255445.1 Limnohabitans sp.
TGGCAATCACCATCAAACGCCCACGCTTATCGGCTGTAATTTTTTAAAGAACCTAGACAGCTTTCACCATCTTTTTCTGCTGCCCGCTGCGATCAGCGAAGCCTTGCATTGTAGCACGTTTTTCGTGCCTCTCGAAAAAAATTTTTATTTTCGAGTCCGCTGATCTAACTTGAATTTCTCGTCACGATCAGCGAAGCCCTCGATTATGACACAAATCTTGACGTTTGCTCAAAATCTTTTGATTTGTTGCCGGCCTATCTGTTGATGAGGCCGCCAATTAAACCGGGCATCTTCACCAAACGCATTGCGATCAGCGAAGCCCTAGATTATGACATATTTTTTACCCGCCTTGCAAGGGGCCGATCGAAATTCTTGCCATGCCAGGATAATGACCGAATGTCTCTCATCACTCTGCTCAATGCCAGCCTGGCATTTGGTCATGTCGCTCTGCTCGACCACGCCAACTTTTCCCTGGAAGCTCATGAGCGCATTGGCCTGATCGGTCGCAATGGCACTGGCAAATCCTCTCTTCTCAAAATTCTCTCGCAACAGGAACGTCCCGACGACGGTAGCTTGCACATCCAGCAACGTCTGCGTGTAGCCTACGTTCCACAGGAACCGGCGCTGGCCGCTGGGCACACCATCTTTGAAGCCGTGCGCGAAGGCCTGTCCGAACTCCTCTCCTATATAGAAGACTACACACACAACCGAGGGGATTTACATTTGCTGCAAAGCCACATCGAGGCTCTAGACGGCTGGAACTGGGAGCAACGCGTATCGGAAACCTTGCATCGGTTGCATTTGGATCCCCTTGCACGTATCGAAGCCCTCTCGGGCGGCAATCGCAAGCGAGTGGCCTTGGCCCGTGCGCTGATCACGCGACCGGATGTGCTGCTGTTGGACGAGCCCACCAACCATCTGGACCTTGACAGCATTGCCTGGCTGGAAGAGTTGCTGCTGGCCTTCAAGGGCAGCGTGGTGACCATCAGCCATGACCGCGCCTTTCTGGACCGCATCGCCACACGCATGGTGGAACTCGACCGAGGCCAACTGACCTCCTACCCTGGCAACTTTGCCCAGTACCAATCCCTGAAGGAAGAGCAGCTGGCCCAGGAAGCGGTGATCAGCGCCAAAGCCGACAAACTGCTGGCCCAGGAGGAGGTCTGGATCCGCAAAGGCGTGGAAGCTCGGCGCACCCGGGCACAGGGACGCATCAACCGACTGGTGGCCTTGCGCGAAACGCGCGCCCAGCGCCGGGAAGCGGTGGGCAGCGTGCGCATGGAAGTGGCAAGTGGCGCTCCCAGCGGAAAGATCGTGGCCGACCTGGATCGAGTGAGTCAAAGTTTCGTTCGCCCGGACGGTTCGCGGCACACCATCGTACGGGACTTCAGTACCACCTTGCTGCGCGGCGACAAGATTGGGTTGATTGGTCCCAATGGCGCTGGCAAGACCACCCTGCTCAAATTGATTCTGGGCGAGTTGGAACCCGACAGCGGCTCCATCCGACGCGGCACCAACCTCAGCGTGGCTTACTTTGACCAGATGCGAGAGCAATTGCCGCTGGACGCCACGCTCGAAGACTTCATCAGTCCGGGCAGCGAATGGATCGAGATCGGCAACCGGCGCACACACGTCAAAAGCTATTTGGGCGACTTCCTGTTTTCACCCGCTCGCGCCAGCTCGCCCGTGCGCTCGCTCTCGGGCGGTGAACGCAACCGCCTGCTGCTCGCTCGCCTGTTTGCCCGCCCAGCCAATGTGCTGGTGCTCGACGAACCCACCAACGACCTGGACATCGACACCCTGGAGCTGCTGGAAGACCTGCTGCAGCAATATCAGGGCACGGTGTTCCTGGTCAGCCATGACCGGCGCTTTCTGGACAACGTGGTCACCAGCACCTTGGTTGCCGAAGGCGAGGGCGTCTGGCGCGAATACGAGGGCGGCGTGGAAGACTGGCTCACGCAGTCGGCACGCTCACAAGGCCTACGGGAAAAACCCAAAGACAAACCTGTCCCAACACCGGCCACCCATGCCCCTGCCACACCGACGCCCTTGAGCTCCAAGCGCAAGCTCAGCTACAAGGAGCAACGCGAACTCGAAGCCCTGCCGGCACAGATCGAGGCACTGGAGCATGAACAGACTGAACTGGAAGCGGCGCTGGCCGACGGTGCGTTGTATGCCAGTGACCCGCCACGCGCGGCACAGATGGCCAGTCGACTCATGGACGTGGAAAACGCCTGGATGGCAGCCATGGAACGGCAGGAAGCACTGAAGGCCTTGGGATCACCATGACCTCTGCCGAATGGACCACCTTGCTGATCCTGGCCACCGCCACCAGCTTCACGCCCGGCCCTAACACCACGCTGTCCACCACTCTGGCCGCCAACCGAGGGTTGCGCGGGGCCATGTCCTTCGTGCTGGCCGTGCCTGTAGGTTGGGGGTTGCTGCTGAGCGTGTGCTCGCTCGGCGTGGGCTCGCTGGTGCTGGCCTGGCCCGCGCTGCGCATCGTCATTGCAACGGCTGGTATCGCTTACCTGCTGTGGCTGGCGCGACGCCTGTGGGGTAGCCGCACCCTCAGCGAAACACGCACAAGCCCGCTGGAGGTGAGCTTCCTGCAAGGTGTGCTACTCCAGTTCCTGAACATCAAAGCCTGGATGTTGGCTCTGTCTGTCATGTCGGGGTGGATCATCGGCAAGGACGATGTCTGGGCGCGCTACCTGCAGATCCTGCCGGTCATGCTCGGCTATGCCCTGGCCAGCAATTTCAGCTACGCCCTGATGGGCGCGCTGTTGCGCCAATGGCTGAGCCAAGGCCGTCGGCTGATGCTATTTAATCGCCTGATGGCCAGCGCCCTGGCCGCCACCGCCGCCTGGATGGCTATGGGGCTGCACGCATCGACCTGAGTCCATCTCCCGCAGCAGGGCTGCTGCCTGATCCGTCCGTGGTAAAAAAGACCTCCTGCCCGCAGCGATCCACCCGAGCGGCTACAGCCCCCGAGAAAGACCACATGAGCTTTACCCTTGCACAACGCGCCCACAAGATGAACCCCTCGGTGATCCGCGAGATCCTGAAGGTCACGGAACGCCCCGGCATCATCAGCTTTGCGGGTGGCCTGCCCTCACCAGAGACCTTCCCGATTGAGGCTATGCGCGAAGCCAGCGAGCGCGTGCTGAGCCTGGACGGCCGCGCCGCCCTGCAATACGCCGCCAGCGAAGGCCTGCCCCAGCTGCGCGAATGGGTGGCGCAGGATCTGAACAAACAAGGCATGCAAGTCAGTCCCGAGCAGGTGCTGATCACCACCGGCAGCCAACAGGGTCTGGATCTGGTGGCAAAGGTGCTGATTGATGCAAACAGCAAGATCCTGGTCGAGACCCCCACCTACCTGGGCGCGCTGCAGGCCTTCATGCCCATGGAGCCAAATGTGGTGAGCGTGGACAGCGATGACGAAGGTGTGGATGCCGATGACCTGCGCCGTAAGGCCGGTGATGCGCGTTTCATTTATTTGCTGCCCAATTTCCAAAACCCGACCGGGCGCACCATGACCGAAGCCCGCCGTGCCGCCGTGGCGCGAGTGGCGCAGGACAGTGGCCTGCCGTTGATTGAAGACAACCCCTACGGCGACCTGTGGTTTGACACGGCACCCACCGCGTCACTCTGCTCGCGACTGCCCGAGCAAAGCCTGTACCTGGGCTCGTTCTCCAAGATCCTGGCCCCCGGTCTGCGCCTGGGTTATGTGGTCGCGCCGAAGTCGCTCTACCCCAAGCTGCTGCAGGCCAAGCAGGCCGCTGACCTGCACACACCCAGCTTCAACCAGCGGGTGGTGGCCGAAGTGCTCAAGGATGGCTTCATCGACCGCCATGTGCCCACCATCCGTGCGCTGTACAAGCGCCAGTGCGAAGCCATGCTCGCCGCTTTGGACCGAGAAATGGCCGGTCTGAGCGTGACATGGAACCGCCCTGCGGGCGGCATGTTCCTGTGGGCGCAATTGCCCAAGGGCATGGACGCCGTACAGTTGCTGCCCCACGCGGTGAACAAGAACGTGGCCTTCGTGCCCGGCGCAGCTTTTTACGCAGCCAACCCAGTGCAGGAAACCCTGCGTCTGTCTTTCGTCACTTCAACCGTGGAGCAGATCCAGACCGGTGTGGCCGCACTGGCACAAACCATCCGCGAGCACCTGCCTCGCTGAACACTGCCTGGAACTTTCGTGCGCAGCCGCCTCTTCCAGCAAGTTGACGTCTTCACCTCAGAGCCCCTGCGCGGCAACCCGCTGGCCGTGGTCCTTGATGGCAGCGATCTGAGCGATGCGCAGATGCAGGCCTTTGCGGCCTGGACCCAGCTGAGTGAAACCACTTTTGTACTGCCGCCCTCGCCTGAAGGCCGGGCGGGTGGCGCCGACTACCGCGTGCGCATCTTCACCCCTGGTGGCGAGCTGCCGTTTGCCGGCCACCCCACACTGGGCACGGCGCACGCCTGGTTGCAGGCGGGCGGGAAGCCGCAAGCGGCCAACCAGATCGTGCAGGAATGCGGTGTCGGCCTGGTCACCTTGCGCCAGCAGGACGGCCGCTACGCCTTTGCAGCGCCGGCTCTTCGCCGCGCCGACCCCGATCCCGACAAACTTGCTGTGGTGCTGGACGCCCTCGGCCTGGCCCCCGACGAAGTGTTGGCCGCACAGGACCTGCACAATGGCCCGCACTGGCTGGGTCTGCTGCTGACCGATGTGGACACCGTGCTCTCGCTCACGCCGAACCACGCAGCTCTCAAGGTACTCGGCACCAAGGTGGGCGTGGCGGCCAAACGCCAGAACGATGTCGGACTGATCCGCCGCTCCAGCCGCGAGGCCCGTGCCTTTGCCAGCCATGCTGACACCACCGACCTCGAGGTGCGCGCCTTTGCAGCTCCGATCGGCATCGCCGAGGACCCGGTCACAGGTAGCCTCAACGCCTCGCTGGCGCAATGGCTGATCACAGACGGTCACATGCCCTCCCGCTACCGCGCCCGACAAGGCACCGCCTTAGGGCGTGCGGGCGAAGTTTTTGTACAGCGGGGCGATGCTGACCAAGTCTGGGTCGGTGGCGACGTGGTTGGCTGCGTCGAGGGCACGGTCAAGCTCTGACTTCCCAAAGGCGACAAAGCCCTTGGCGCAAGGGCGCCACAATGGGACACATGGGAACAATTTACCTTGTCCGCCATGGCCAGGCTTCATTTGGCGAAGACGACTACGACCGCCTGAGTCCACTTGGGCACCGCCAAGCACAGCGCTTGGGCGAGTACCTGCGCCAGCGCTTTGAACGCGATGGCGTGCAGATCGACACCGTGCTGATGGGCAGCCTGACGCGTCACCGTCAAACCTGGGAGGGCATCGCACTGGGCGCCCGCTGGTCACACTCACCCGCGGTCTGGCAGGGGCTCAACGAATACGACAGTCAGGCACTGATAGAGGCCATCAGCCCAGAGCCATTGCCAAAGCCAGATAGCCCAGAGCTTTACCGCCAGCACTTTCGCCTGCTCAAACAAGCGCTGCGTGCATGGATGGATGGCCGAATCCAGCCGATCGGCATGGGCAGCTATGCCGCGTTCGTGCAGGACGTGGCATCCGCACTTGAGCATGTGCGTCAGACCAGTGCGAACCATGCCTTGATCGTTTCAAGCGGGGGGCCAATTTCAAGCGCTGTGGGCCAGTTGTTGGAAGCCTCTCCCGAGGCCATCATCGAACTGAACCTGCACATCCGCAACACAGCCTTGACCGAGCTGACCTTCACGCCCAAGCGTCACAGGCTATTGAGTTTCAACAACGTACCCCACCTGGACAGCGATGAGCATCAGAGCTGGATCACCTACGCCTGAGCCGATGGACGCAGGGTGTCTGAAGGCAGGCTTTGCACTTCCATCAACAAACGAGCCAGCGCCCGTGCCGACGCCTCAACCAGGGCGCGCCCCTTGTCAGCAGTAGCGGCAGCCGCGTTGCCCGTGGCACCTTGCGGGTTGTAGTCCTGCATTTGCCAGGCCAGCTTGGCACTTCTGCCGTTCCCCAAAATCGGCCATTGCGCGGCGCGATCCTGGGCAGTGGAATGAAAACGTTGGGCTTGGTCCATGCGCACCAGTTCAGGCCTTAACGCCAGCATCATGGAGGTTTCGACATCGCCCGCGTGAACGCCAAAACGATGTTCCTGCGCATCGAACATGGCGTTGACATCGTTACCCGCTTCGTCATGCAAGGGCAAGTTGAACCAGCTCACGCTGTACACCAGTAAACCCAGTCGAGCGCGCCAGTCACGCGCCACCACATCCATCAAGCTGACCTGACCGCCATGGCTGTTGAAGATCACCAGTTTTTGGACTCCTGTCGCGGCCACCGACTCGGCAATATCGGTCCACAGACGCATCAGGGTTTCGGCCTTGAGGCTAAGCGTGCCCGCAAAAGCCGCGTGTTCAGGGCTGTAGCCCACCGTCTGTGCGGGCAAAAACAGGGCCTGCGAATGCGCGGGCAAATGGGGTAAACATGCCTGCACCACGCCATGCGTCAAGTCTGCATCCACCGACAAGGGCAAATGCGGGCCGTGCTGCTCGATCGCCCCAACAGGCAGCACAGCCACCAGTTTGGAGGTGTCAGTGTTTGCAAAATCCTGGGTCGTCCAGTCAGCCCAATGGCGAGAGCGGGTGTTCATGATGTCCACATCTTAATGGAGACTGGTCCAAGCGTGCTGGACCCGCAAAGCCCTTTCGCGCGTTGGTCACCCCTGTCGGTGTACATTTCCATTGAACCGATTGAGCACTTTTTATTTCCCCATGAAGCTGAGCTTGCTTTTCAAACGCACCCTAACCCGCTGCTTGTTCGGGCTCTTGGCCACACTGAGCCTGGGCGCGCAAGGCCAAACCCTGCTTGCACAAGCGATGAATGCTGCGCCCAGTTTCGAAACCGAACAGGTCCGCGCCAGCCTCAAGATCAATGCGCCAGACGGCATTGCGCCTGGCAAAACCTTCTGGCTTGGTGTGTTGCTCGAACACCAGCCGCACTGGCACACTTATTGGCAAAACCCTGGCGATTCAGGGTTGCCTACCCAAGTGCAGTGGCAGCTGCCTGCAGGGCTGAACGTGGGTGACTTGCAGTGGCCCTTGCCCAAGAAAATACTGCTCCCACCATTGGCCAACTATGGCTACGAAGACACTGTTTTGCTGGCCGCCCCAGTGAAAGTGGATGCCAACTTCCAGGCCACACCAACTATCCCATTGGCGGTGCATGTGCAGTGGTTGGCTTGCCGGCAGGAATGCATTCCCCAGGAAGCCAACTTGCAGCTGAACTGGAGTGCCATCAGCATCAACTCACCCAACCGCTTCGAACTGGCCCGGCAACTCAGTCCAGCGGCAAGTTCTGCAGCGGTACACACCGAAGTTCTGCCTGACGGCAAACGTGTACGCGTCACGGTCGAACAGTTGCCCCCCCAGTGGCAAGGTCGCACCTTGACACTACTGCCGGTCACGCCCGGCGTGGTCCATAACGCAGCCCTTCAGAACAAGGACTGGACACAACAATGGCAAGGCCAGCAATGGCAAGCCACCCTCCCGGTTTCGGAAGATCGCAGCGATGGCCCCTCGCGCATGGTCTGGGTGCTGGCCCAAGGTCAGGAGACTGCACCCGTGGGGCCAGCTCTTCAGATTGAGGGCCCCGTCGTGGGCAGCTGGCCCATTTTGCAAACAGCCACCGTCTCTGCAGAACTGCAACGCGCACTCCAAGAAAACGCCAACGCTCAGACCCAGTCTGACGCCCCTGTCCCTACCACCTGGCTCCTGGCCATGCTGGGGGCCTTTGTCGGCGGCATGATCCTGAATCTGATGCCCTGCGTCTTTCCAGTGCTGGCCATCAAAGTGATGGGCTTTGCTCGCCCGGCAGAGCAACGGGGTGCGCATGTTCGCGCGGGTCTGGCCTACACGACGGGTGTGATCTTCTCGTTCATCGCCTTGGGCGGCTTGCTGTTGTTGTTGCGCGCCACCGGCGAGCAGCTGGGCTGGGGCTTTCAGCTGCAAAGTCCTCCGGTCATCATTGCCCTGGCTTTACTGTTCACCTTGCTCGCCCTGAACCTGGCCGGGGTGTTCGAATTCGGCATGTTCTTGCCCGACCACCTGGCCAATCTGCAAAGCACGCATGGTACCCTCAATGCCGCCCTGTCGGGCGTGCTGGCCGTGGCGATAGCGTCGCCCTGCACGGCACCCTTCATGGGTGCATCGTTGGGGCTGGCCATGGCCTGGCCTGCCAGCCTGGCTCTGCCCATTTTTGCCGCCATGGGTCTGGGCATGGCCCTGCCGTACTTGTTGGCCAGCTTATGGCCTCGATTGGCGAACGCCCTGCCACGCCCCGGCGCCTGGATGCAAACTTTCCGTCAAGCCATGGCCTTTCCAATGTGGGCCACGGTCATCTGGCTCGTGTGGGTGCTGGGTCAACAAACCAGCATGGACACGGCCGCCACATTGCTGAGCTTGATGCTGGGCGTCAGTCTGCTGATGTGGTCCTGGTCCAAAACGATGCGAACGCGCATGGTGGCCAGTGCTCTGGCCGCCTTGTTGATGGGGATCAGTGGTCAAATGCTCTGGACACAGCTTGAGCAGCCGCAAACCACTGCGCCCGAAACAAGCCCGATGGCATCGACTTGGCAACCCTGGAGCACTCAAGCCGTGCAAACAGCTCTGGCCAACAAACAAGCGGTGTTTGTGGACTTCACTGCCGCCTGGTGCGTGACCTGCCAATTCAACAAGCGCACCACGCTGGCCAACGAGGCCCTGCTGGCCGACTTCCGCGACCGTCAGGTGCAACTCATGCGTGCAGACTGGACACGCCGCGACAGTGCCATCACCCAGGCGCTCAACGCCTTGGGGCGCAGTGGTGTCCCGGTGTATGTCTTGTATGCCCCAGGTAAAGATCCGCAGCTGTTCTCAGAGTTGCCTACTGTGGAAGAAATCCGGTCGGCGCTGCGTCAACTTTGATCAATGGGCAGGCTCCTCAAGCCTGCGACAATTGGGGCATGAGCACATTTGCCCCTCTTCAGAACGACTCCTTTTTGCGCGCCTGCCTGCGCCAGGCCACCGACCACACCCCCATCTGGCTGATGCGCCAGGCTGGCCGCTATTTGCCCGAGTACTGCGCCACCCGCGCCAAGGCCGGCAGTTTCATGGGGCTGGCCACCAACGTCGACTACGCCACCGAAGTCACACTCCAACCGCTGGAGCGCTACCCGCTGGATGCGGCCATTTTGTTCAGCGATATCCTCACCGTGCCTGACGCCATGGGCCTGGGCTTGTCGTTTGCCCAAGGTGAAGGCCCCAAATTTGCCAAACATGTGCGCGATGAGGCCGCCGTCGCCCAGTTGGCCGTGCCCGACATGGACAAGCTGCGCTACGTGTTCGACGCCGTCACCAGCATCCGCAAAGCCCTGAATGGCCGCGTGCCGCTGATCGGCTTTTCGGGAAGCCCTTGGACCTTGGCCTGCTACATGGTCGAAGGCGCGGGCTCGGACGACTACCGCCAGGTCAAGAGCCTGATGTACAGCCGCCCGGACCTGATGCACCGGATTCTTGAGGTGAATGCGCTGTCCGTTGCAGCCTACCTCAACGCACAGATTGAAGCGGGTGCGCAGGCCGTGATGATTTTTGACAGCTGGGGCGGGGTGCTCGCGGACGGCGCCTTCCAACAGTTCAGCTTGCGCTACACCGCCATGGTCTTGTCGCACCTGCGGCGTGGCCACGAAGGGCAGGTGATTCCGCGACTTGTTTTCACGAAGGGCGGCGGACTGTGGTTGTCAGAGATGGGGACCCTCGATTGCGATG
>JALRIL010000188.1 GCA_023255445.1 Limnohabitans sp.
TAGCGTGCGTTTAACCTTCAGGGAACTCCAATCATGAACAAACAACACGGTCTGACTCTCATCGAATTGATGGTGGTGATTGCTGTCATCGGCATCCTGGGTGCGCTGGCATTGCCCGCCTACCAGGACTTCACCATCCGTGCCAAAGTCGCTGAAATCGTGCTGGCTGCAGATGGTTGCAAGACAGCAGTCACAGAAATGGTGAGCTCCTCCTCCAAGGCCGACATTGCTTCGGACCTGCCTCGCGCCTGCGAAAGCCAAAGCAGCAAATACGTGACCAGTGTGACCGTGACTGCCAATGGCATGATCACCGTCACCGGCAACCACGAAGCCCTGCGCGGCAGCACCAGCGCCAGCGCTAACGCCATTGCCCTTACGCCCCTGCTTACCGGCGACACCGCCCTCAGTGGCAGCACCGATGGTGGCAAATCGATTGCCGGCTGGCGCTGCGGCCCGGCCGACAGCAACCCCATGCCCGCCAAATACCTGCCCTCTTCCTGCAAAGGCACCTGAGCGTCCAATAGGGAAACTCCGATGGCCGTCGCGGCGGGCGCGGCCTAGGATGGTCATGACACGACGTGCAGGAGATTGTCATGAAAACCTTGTCGCAAATTCTGGATGCCAAACCCACCGAGCTGCTGACCATCCGCCCGCAAGACTCCGTGCTGGTTGCTCTGGAGGTCCTGGCCACTTACAACATTGGCGCCCTGCCGGTCATGGATGGCAACAAACTGGTGGGCATTTTTTCCGAGCGCGACTATGCCCGCAAGGTGGCCCTCAAGGGGCTCACATCCACCACCACAGAAATTGCCGACGTCATGACCCCAGGCGTGCATTGTGCTGACCTGCAGCAAAGCGTGAGCGAATGCATGAGCCTGATGTCCGACAAACGCATCCGCCACTTGCCCGTGCTCGATCGCGGCGAATTGGTGGGCATTGTGTCCATTGGTGATATGGTCAAGGCCGTCATTGAAGACCAGCGCTTTCAGATTGAGCAGCTGGAGTCCTACATCACCAACGGCTAACGTCCTTTGCCATGCGCGTCAAAAGCATTCTGTCCGAAGTCAAACTCGTCATCGCTGATCTCGAGGTTCCGCTGGGCACCGAGCTGCGCTCCAGCCCCACCCTGTGTGCCTTGATCGGCGAAGGGGAGGACGTGCGCGTCGTCCCCCTGAGCACACCTGACGGACGTCCCATCTTCATGAAAATGGACAACGCGCTGGACGTGAACCCCTGATCCCAGGCGGCGGCGCACCAGGAGGGTGCTAGAATCCCAAAATAATCCAAATTTCACATCATGGCGAAAAATGCACCCATCGTCAGCGCCGAAGAGCTGGATGCTCTGATCAAGGGCTGGGGTGAAACCACTGGCGCTGACGTCGACCGCTACTTTCCGATGCGCTTCTGGGCCATCGCCATGATCGCTGCCTTCTATTTATATTTGACCCTGTTCGCTGCGGAAAAAACCGCCCTCAAACTGGCCAGCGACCCCATGGAGATCGCCCGTGTGAGCAGCTACCTGTATTTCCGGGGCTGGTTCTTGCTCGGTGCATTCACCTTTGCAACCTACGCGTATGCCAAGAACAGGTATGTCGGTCTGGTGTTCATGGTGAGCCTGATCCTGGGCATTTCCAACCTCATTTCCGACATTTTCAACATCTATTGGGAACAACTGGCCAACCCGCCAACAACGTTGACCCTCACTTTATTGATCCGCGTGCTTGCACTGTGGTTGTGTTTCCTGTGCGTACGCAACGCCTCGCGGATGCCTGAGCCCAACGATCGGTTCAATCCCTTGTTGCCCTTCAGGACGAGATAATTCCGAAAACTTCAAAGGCCAATCCGACATGGTCCAACAACTTGCCTCCCTGGCTTTTGCGGTTATCAGTTGTCTGTGGGGAGTGGCTTACGCTTCGTCCACTAGCGAGAAATTTCAGCTCACAGACCGTATGTTCGGGACTAAATCCATACCGGTAGAAGTCACATTTCCGGAAAATGGTGCTGGCCCTTATCCCTTGATCATCTATCAGCACGGCAGTAGTCGAGATGGTTACACCTTTTCAAGTGGGGAAGGACGAACTGATGAACATGGAACCCGACTGAAAAAAGCCGCACTGGCTCACGGTTTTGCATTTGCTGCGCTTGATGCTTTCTATGACACAGGACTTGTTCCGAGCGACAAGACCAAGTTTCCAAAGGCCGAACAATACGCGGCACAACTCAGGGGGTTGTTATTGCGCAAGTACCCCCAGCTCGATTCCGCAAATACTTTCTACAGTGGCTTCAGTTATGGCGGTGATGCCGTCATGAACCAACTGTATGACCCCAAGAACCCGACGTGGACTGCATTGGTTGCTGCAGAACCATCTTGTAACGTTGTGGCCAAGCCTTTACCTTTGGCTTATCCAGTTTTAATCCTGAAAGGAACTAAGAGCCACTACTACCCCATTGCTTGCGAATTGGTGACGAAACGACATAAAGACAATGGCAACCCGGTCAGGCTATCCATGCTGGAAGGCGGCAACCATTACTTCAGCCTCAATGGTGAAATCGTCAAGAATGGGATTGCCTTCAACGGGTGCGCAAAAAACCCCATATTCATTGATACGGTCTCCTTTCAAATCGCACATCATGACGGCACACTCATCGCTCGCGATGATTTGCGAAAGTGCTTCACCACTGAAGGAGGAAAGGGGCAAAGTCGGGAATTGCTAGACGAGGCCATCTCTCAAACCATCGCATTCTTCGTACAAAACAAAAAGGCCCCCTTATCAGATCGACCCGTTGAGCTAGGAACCAGAACAGTTGTGGGTGTAAAGGCTAATGACTGCCGTAGTTATGCTTTACGGCAACCTAAGTTGGAAGGCATGGAAGTATCGGGTGATCTATCGGGCTTTGACCCCTGTCATTCGAGCGTGGAGTTATCAGTGCCAGATGGAAAGATTGACGCCCCACTGGTCATTGCCGTGCATGGCGGAGGGGGCAGGGTTGATGCACAAGCCATTACCAACGCATTCGCAAAAGAAGGATATTCCACACTTATTTTTGACGCCTACCGACATAATGGCATACCGCCGCGCCTGAGTAATGCGGCGCGGCAGAAAATGATCTACAAAGTTGCCAAGCAGGCTTATGACTGGGTACTGGAGCAAAAGTACATTTCCCCTAAAACCATCTACTTGTATGGCATCTCAAATGGCGGGTCTGTCGTTCTGAACTTGGCGGCAGTAGTGGACCCCGGTCGAGTCAAAGCTGTCATTTCTGAAGCCCCCACCCCCGTGGGCATAGGATATCCATGGCGCATTCGTGTTCCAACACTGATTGTTTTTGGCGCTGAAGATGATCTCGGTGCACCTATTGGACAAAAGCGTTGGATGATTTCGAGTCCGTGTCGATTCGTAAGCATGTTTGCAGACGCCCCCAAAGGCACAGCTGAGGAGTGCAGCGTACAAAATCCCGCTGGACGAATGCTAACGACTCTTGAGTGGGTCAATCGAGTTCACAAGGATGACGCGGCCACGATAGATATTGAATACTTTGACGGCGTCGCACATGGCGCATTCCTTGGAGAGTTGAAAAAAGAAACTTTCAGCCAGTACAGCGCAAGAAGTGGATTCTTGAGAAACACATCACCCATCGACTTCGGTTGGAGTCAGGGCGCCACGGAAGAGGGGAAAAGCAAAGTGTTTTCTCAAATGATGGTGTTCTTGCAGCGCCATTGACCAATAGCTCGGGCCCAGACACCCTCGCAACTGTTCCATCGGTTAACCACCCAATGCCCCGACTTGCACCCTTTCATCTACAGCAAATGCAGCTCTGAAATGACCATGCCCCGATCCACGACCTTGCTCATTGGCGTTCCCCCAATACATTGCTCAGAGCTGGTAGCATCTGCAGGTACCACTGTGTTTCTTTCATATGCTCTTTAAAACAAATGCACACGAGGCATTTATTCTTGCCACCATCTCAGCTTTGCTTTACTGGGGTGGATTTGAATTACAAGGCTTACTTTTCAAATTTACGGAATACATTCCTGGTGTTAATTGGTTCTACTTGCCAGCCGGTCTTCGAGTCGTTTTGATCTTGGTTGCAGGTGTATTTGGAGCCATAGGCGTCACCGTTGCCACTTTAATCATTGACTTGCGACATATACAAGACATACAGGGACTTTCACTGCTGTTCACATCTATTGTTTCGGGGTTTGGCCCGCTGCTGGCAATGCGCCTTGTATTGCGTGAGCATGATGAGCAAGGCCATCATAAATTCAACGCTCCCAAATTGATGCAGTTTGCGCTCATCTATGCACTAACAAATGCTGTACTGCATCAATTTGTCTGGTGGTACTTTCAACGCCAAGGATCTTTTGCTCTTACAGATGTTTGGCCTATGTTCGTGGGCGACCTTACCGGATCGTTGGCGTTCCTATACGGCTGGAAATTTTTGATGCGTAAACGCCATATTGCGCCAGTTGAGTAACTAGATTCATCAATAGCGGACAAAACAGTCATGTCCGATGTAGTCAGCAGAAACACACCACGAGTAAGTGCTGATTAGCTATGAGCGGTCCCCTTAGTACTGCGTATTGCGTACTGCTGGGTGTTAAAGCTCTTGGTTATATCTGGGTATCCCTTGCGTTTTACCCGTGTCTGCCAACTATTACCTTGTTGTCTGAACGATGCCATCTCTGTTCCTCAGTGGGATAGAAATGGGATAAATGCCTCAACTCAGCAGGAACTCCATCGTTAACTTATTAGCACTTACTCTTGCGCCACCCAATGTCCCGACTTGCCGCCTTTTTTCTCGAGCAGGCGCACATCTGAAATAGTCATGCCCCGGTCGACGGCTTTGCACATGTCGTACACGGTCAGCAGGGCGACCTGTACGGCCGTCAAGGCCTCCATTTCAACACCCGTCTGACCCGCACACTCGGCGGTGGCGGTGCACACAATGGCGTTGGCTGCTGCGTCCACTTCAAACTCCACGGCCACGCGGGTCAGCGCAATCGGATGACACAAGGGGATCAAATCACTGGTCTTCTTGGCGCCCATGATGCCGGCCAGGCGGGCAATGCCCAGCACATCGCCCTTCTTGGCTGTGCCCGATTGCACCAGCGCCAGTGTGGCAGGCAACAGGGTGATGCGCCCTCGCGCCACGGCCACACGGTGGGTGCTGGCTTTGGCGCCCACATCGACCATGTGCGCCTGGCCCTGGGCATCAAAATGCGTCAATTCGCCGGTGGAGGAAGCTGAAGAAGACATGGGTTTACAAAGACTTGACGTGGTGCCTGCATGATAACGGTCCTATGATGGTGTCCAATCCACATACGCGCATGAAGCTCTCACACCGTTCCTTCTGGCTGCGGCTGGGTACCGCTGTGCTCAGCACCTCACTGGTCCTGACGCCGGCCCTGGCCCAACGTAACGAACTGCCCAACTTGGGCGGACCCGAGGGCCTTTCGGCCAGTGCAGAGCGTCAGTGGGGCGACCGCATCGCCCGCGTGCTTTACCGGGACCCGGACTATTTGCAGGACCCGGTGCTTGACGAGTACATCGCCCGACTCTGGGCACCGTTGCTGGAAGCGGCCAAAAAGCGCGGCGAGCTCGACGACGACCTGCAAAACCGCTTTGCCTGGCGCATCCTGCTGAACAACGAACGCACCATCAACGCCTTCGCCCTGCCTGGTGGGTACCTGGGCGTGAATCTGGGTCTGATTGCCACCGTCAGCTCCGATGACGAGCTGGCCTCGGTGTTGGCCCACGAGCTCAGCCACGTCACACAACGCCACATCGCACGCTCCATGGACGATCAGGCGCGCATGACCCCTTGGGTGATTGGTTCGATGATCCTGGGCGCCATCGCCGCCAGCCATTCGGCCCAAGGCGCTCAAGCCCTGATCGTAGGCGGGCAAGCCGCTGCCGCACAAGCGCAGCTGAGCTATTCGCGAGACATGGAACGCGAGGCCGACCGCGTCGGCTTTGGCGTCATGCGCGACGCAGGCTACGACCCCCGCGGTTTCGTCGGCATGTTCGGCAAGCTGCAGCAAGCCGCGGCGCTCAACGACAACGGCGACTACCCGTATCTGCGCAGCCACCCATTGACCACCGAGCGCATGGCCGACATGCACGCGCGTCAACCGTTGCTGCGCAACCTGCCTGCGGTTGCCGTTCGATGGGACCAGGCCTTGCTGGCCGCCCGTGCCCGCGTACTCGCCCCCAACCCGATTGACGCGCTGCGCGCCCTGGCCAACGCGCCCCTCTCGGCGCAAATGCCACCCACAACGCAAGCTTCCACGCTATACGCCAGTGCGTTGGCGCATTTGCGCCTGAAAGACCTGACGCAGGCGTGGGCGCAATCCGAACGCTTACTGCAGCTGCTCCAAACACCCACCGCGGCCACCGCATCGGCGCAACGCCTTGCGCGTTTGCTGCAAGTGGACATCCGTCTGGCCCAGCAGCACTACAACCAGGCTTTGGATCTGCTCAGCCCCGACGGGCGCAGCGTACCTGTGCAGCGGCCCGAGCGGCTGGCGCTGGCCCAGACTTTGCTGCATGTGCCCGCCAGCCCGTTGGCCGCCCCGCTGACACAGGCGCTGCGCCAGTATGTTCAACTGGCCCCGCACGATGCGCAGGTCTGGAACACGCTGGCGCAGCTTTATGCAGCGCAACAAGCGCCACTGGCGGCCTTGCGTGCCGAAGGCGAAGCCCAGGCCGCCTTGCTGGACTGGTCGGGCGCCATTGACCGTTTGCGCGCTGCGCAAGACCTGGCGCGCCGAACCCCCTTGCAGACCGCAGACCAGATTGAAGCGGCCATCATCGACAGCCGCCTGCGCGAGCTGCAACAGCTGCTGCGCGCACAACAGATCGAAGACGCCAAACAACGTTCCTGAAGTTGCGCCCAGTGGCCCCAGACCCCATGGGGATTTTCAGGATGACCATGCCACACCGACCGTTTTGACCCAAAATCCTCTCATCAAAAGGGGAGTAGCGATTCATGGCTTGCCATGATGCTGGATGCCCGTCAGTACGTGTCACACAGACACCGGGCCCACAGAGATGTCCACCCATCCTCCCGCAAGACCTTTTGACGCTGTTTCCAACGAAAGGTCTTGATCCATGGAGTCTCTTTTTCAAACCGTTGCGCCCACTTGGCTGTGGTTAGCCTTCACGGGCATTGTGGTCTTTGCGCTTTTTACAGACTTTGTGCTGCTCAGCCGCAAAGGCGCCCACACCGTCAACTTCAGGCAGGCTTTGAACTGGTCCATTGTCTGGGTGGCGGTCAGCCTGGCGTTTAACGCTTTGTTCTGGTGGGCGGTGCGCGACAGCACCAGCTCGGTTACCGAAGCCAACACCCGTGCGCTGGAGTTTCTGACCGGCTACTTGATCGAGAAGAGCCTGGCGGTGGACAACATCTTTGTGTTTCTGATGGTGTTCACCTACTTTGCGGTGCCGCCGGCGTTCCAGAAGCGGGTGCTGATGATTGGCATCGTCGGCGCCATTGTCTTGCGCGCGCTCATGATCCTGGTTGGCGGCTGGTTGCTGGCGCAGTTTCACTGGCTGCTTTATCTGTTTGGCGCCTTCCTGATCCTCACAGGCGTCAAGATGTGGATCGCCGCTGGGCAGGAGCAAACGCTGGACGGCAACCCTGCGCTCAGGCTGCTGCGCAAACTCATGCCCGTGAGCCAGCACTATGACGGCGAGAAGTTCTTCACCCTGGAAAACGGTCGCAAAATTGCCACCCCTTTGTTCATGGTGATTTGCCTGATCGCACTGACCGATGTGATTTTTGCGGTGGACTCCATCCCGGCCATTTTTGCCATCACCGAAGACCCGTTCATCGTGCTCAGCAGCAATGTGTTTGCCATTCTGGGCCTGCGCGCCATGTACTTTTTGCTGGCAGCTGTGGCGGCGCGTTTTCACTTGCTCAGCTACGGCCTGGCCGTCATTTTGTTGTTCATCGGCAGCAAGATGGTCTTGATCGATGTAGTCAAGATTCCGGTGTTGCTCTCGCTGGCCGTGGTGGTGCTGATCCTGGCGGGAACGATGTGGCTGAGCGTGCGCAGCAGCACCCCGCGTCACTGAGCCATGCCGGGCTGCGGCTATGATCGATGCCCTTGCAATACTTGAGCCATGGCCGGAATCCACATCACCGACATTGAGGCTGCCATCAACCACTGGCGCGCTAAACGCCCCACATCAGAAGGGGGCGCGCTTGTTCACGAGCTGCGCGCCTTGGCCGAGGTCTATGCCTTGATGGTGTACCACCACGAAGACCTGGCCGACGAGTTCAGCCTGCCGCAAGCAGCGGCAGAAGCATTTCAGGACTGGTATGCGACCACGCCTGACACGCCCTGCATTGCGATTTGCTCCACCAGCCAGGGCGATGAGATGTGCAAGGGCTGTGGTCGCACCTTTGAAGAGGTGCAGCTGTGGCCCGAGATGACGGCAGGCGAAAAGCGCCTGGTGTGGCGACGCATCACCATGGAAGGCACGTCCTGGCGCTTCAACAAATATGCCGAACGCGCCGCGGAAGACCGCCAGCTGGCGCGCGCAGCCGCGCAGGCCCAGACGCTGCTGGACCTCAAAGCCTGATCATTTCCAGCGTGTGAGTTCGATGTGCACGCCGCCGCTGTCGCCGCTGAGCGTGACGGCGCCATCCTGGACGGTGGCTTGCAGCTGCATGCTGCGCTCGGCCATCTTGGCCAGCTCTTGCGAAGCCTCGGTAGGCACGCGAAACACCTGCAGCTTGTCCAGCCGGGTGAGCTTGTTCTCGATGCCTTTCCACCAGACGTCAGCGGAATGGCTGAAACAGTACAAGCGCACTGCATCGGCCTTCTGGCAGGCTTTGGTCAAGGGTTTGTCTTCAGGCTGACCGACCTCAACCCACAGCCGGGTCTGGCCGGTGAAGTCCTTGAGCCAGAGGTCGGGATCGTCCGGGTCGGACAGGCCAGCACCAAAGGCCAGCGTGCCGTCACCGCCACAGGTGTCCTGCAGTTCGTGGGCGTTGAGGGCAAGCGCCAGCAGGCGGATCATCATGCGCTCATCGGTCTCGCTGGGGTGGCGGGCCAAGGTGAGCGCATGGTCGGCGTAGTAGCCGTGGTCAATGTCGGCGATCGAGAGGTTCGCCTTGTAGATGGTGGACTTGAGGGCCATGAAACGAGGCCGATCAGACGCGGCGCGCCAGCTCAGCGGCCTTGCCCACGTAGGTGCCGGGCGTCATGGCCATCAGGCGGTCCTTGTCGGCCTGCGGGATCTCCAGGCTTTCGATCAGCTTGTGCAGGTCGGCCGCCGTCACGGTCTTGCCGCGGGTGACGTCCTTGAGCTTTTCGTAGGCGCCCTGCACACCGTAGCGGCGCATGACAGTCTGGATCGGCTCGGCCAGCACTTCCCACGAGGCGTCGAGGTCGGCAGCCAGCGCTTCTTCATTCAGTTCGAGCTTGTTCAGGCCGGTCATGAGCGAGGCGTAGGCCAGCGCGGTGTAGCCCAGGCCCACGCCGATGTTGCGCAGCACGGTCGAGTCGGTCAGGTCACGCTGCCAGCGGCTGACAGGCAGTTTTTCGCTCAGGTGCTTGAGCACGGCATTGGCCAGGCCCAGGTTGCCTTCGGCGTTTTCGAAGTCGATCGGGTTGACCTTGTGCGGCATGGTGCTCGAGCCGATCTCGCCGGCCTTGAGCTTTTGCTTGAAGTAGCCCAGGCTCACATAGCCCCAGATGTCGCGGGCCAGGTCGATCAGGATGGTGTTGGCGCGGGCGGTGGCGTCAAACAGCTCGGCCATATAGTCGTGTGGCTCGATCTGGATGCTGAAGGGCTGGAAGGTCAGGCCCAGGCCCCAGTCACTGCTGTCGGTTTCGCCCAGCTCGGGCGTCTCGACCACTTTGCGGGCAAAAGCTTCCCAATCGAAGTCGGGCCAGGCTGACAGGTGGGCGTTGTAGTTACCCACGGCGCCGTTCATCTTGCCCATCAGCTTCACAGCGGCAATCTTCTCGCGGCAGCCATTCAAACGCACCACCACGTTGGCCAGCTCCTTGCCCACGGTGGTGGGGCTGGCGGTCTGGCCGTGCGTGCGGCTGAGCATGGGCACCTCGGCAAACTGGTGCGCCATGTCACGCAGCTTGGCAATGATGCCGTCCAGGCCAGGCAGCATGACC
>JALRIL010000038.1 GCA_023255445.1 Limnohabitans sp.
GATTACCCCAGAAACACCCTGGCCAAGACCAATTATCTAAGAAAGGTCTGCAAAACCTCTGGGTTGACCGCCAGATGTGAGACAGTAGCGGCATGAAACAGATGAGCCTGGACAGCACCGGATTCGAGCGCAAGATCAAGAGGACGCGCAAGCGCGAGTTCCTGGACGAGATGAACCTGGTGGTACCGTGGGCAGATCTGGTGGCACTGGTTGCCCCACACGCGCCGTCACGCAGCACCAAGGGCGGACGCCCGCCCTTTGCCGTGGCCACTATGCTGCGCATTCACTTCTTGCAGAACTGGTTCAACCTGTCGGACCCGGCCATGGAAGAAGCGCTGTACGACACGCCGATGTTTCGCGACTTTGCTGGTCTGGACATGGGCGAAGACCACCTGCCCGATGAGAGCACCATCCTGCGGTTTCGCCACCTGCTCGAAGCCCACAACCTGAGCGTGCAAATCCTGGCCACCGTCAACGCCATGCTCACTGCCAAGGGCCTGCTGCTCAAGCAGGGCACGGTGGTCGATGCCACGCTGATTGCGGCGCCAACATCCACCAAGAACAGCACCGGCACACGCGACCCGGAAATGCACCAGACCAAAAAGGGTAACCAGTGGCACCACGGAATGAAAGCCCATATCGGTACAGACGCCGACCAAGGGCTGGTGCACAGCGTGGCCACTACCGCAGCCAACGCGCACGACATCACACAGGCACACGCGCTGCTGCATGGCGAGGAGATCGATGTCTTTGCCGACTCGGGCTACCGGGGTGTCGAGAAGAGAGATGAGATACAGGCGCTCGAGCATCAGCCCAACTGGCACATTGCCATGATGCCCAGCAAACGCAAGGCGCTGGACAAGGACAGCCCGATGGGTGCCATTCTGGAAAAGCTGGAGAAGACCAAGGCCAGAATACGGGCCAAGGTAGAACACCCGTTTCGGGTCATCAAGCGCCAATTCGGGTACGTCAAGGTCAAGTACCGTGGGTTGGCCAAGAATACGGCCAACCTGATGACGCTGTTTGCGCTTTCCAACCTGTGGATGGTGCGCACACGGCTGTTGAAGATGGGGGCGCAGGAATGAGTGCGCCCGAAATGGGCCAAAGGACCTCGGACGGGGCGTAAAACGCCCCGAATCTGCCCTTTGCACGCCGAAAAATGTCGTCATCTGAAGTATCAAGCGAAGACCACTGTCTCAGCGGTGGTTGTGCAGACCTTCCCTAAGTCTCCTGCAGCCTCCAGCTTAACCCGAACGCCCGTCGGCCACCCCAACCAAAACCCCAATCGCCCCTCAGCGCCCGAGCGCCGCCAGCTCGGCGCGCGTGGCGGCGGCGATCTCGCGCTCGCGCCTTCGGGTCTGGCGCGCCACCCAGACGCTGTAGCCCACGATCACGATCGTCACGGTCGCGATCAGCAAGGTAGCGGCCGCATAGATGGTCGGGTTGATGCCGCGCCGCGCATAGCCGAAGATCACCTGCGTCAGCCCGTGCGGCTCTTTGCTGGGCCCAAACGTCCGCTGCGTGCCTGCCTCGCTGAAGATGAACTTGCGCACCGGCGAGCCCACGTAGCGCCCGAGCTGGAGCTGCTCTTCAAACAGCCGCC
>JALRIL010000108.1 GCA_023255445.1 Limnohabitans sp.
GATGGATTTGTTCAGCCAGGCCGAACACGACGAGTTGGCGCAAAGCATTTTGCTATGTCCCGACGCGGCTTACATTGCCGAAGTGCAAGCCGCCATTGACCGCCTGCTGCCCGAGATGCCCCGCCGCGAGATCATTGCCAAGAGCCTGAATGACCGCGGCGCCTTGATTTTGACCCGCAGCATGGAAGAAGCCTGTGCCATCAGCAACCGCATCGCGCCTGAGCACCTGGAGGTGTCGAGCCGCGATCCGCACCGCTGGGAGCCGCTGCTGCGCCACGCAGGCGCCATCTTTTTGGGCGCCTTCACCAGCGAATCGTTGGGCGACTACTGCGCTGGCCCCAACCATGTCCTGCCCACCAGCGGCACGGCACGCTTTTCGTCGCCTCTGGGCGTGTACGACTTCCAGAAACGCAGCAGCCTGATCGAGGTGAGTGAAGCCGGTGCGCAGCCCCTGGGCCGCATCGCCGCCGAGCTGGCCTATGGCGAGGGCCTGCAAGCGCACGCCCGCGCTGCCGAGCTCCGATTGAACCCTGTTCCTCCCATGCGAGAGCCGACATGACCGTGAACCCGAAGCTGATGCAACGCATTCGCCAGGACGTGCAGTCCATGCACGCCTACGCGATCCAGGACTCGGTCGGCATGGTCAAGCTCGATGCGATGGAAAATCCCTTCAGCCTCCCGCCCGACTTGAAGCAGGCCCTGGGCCAGCGCTTGGGTCAACTGGCCCTGAACCGTTACCCCGACGGCCGCGTGAACGACCTGCGCACCGCACTGGCCCGCTACGCCGGCATGCCCGAAGGCCACGACATCATGCTGGGCAACGGCTCGGACGAACTGATTTCCCTGTTGGCCATGGCCTGCGATGTGCCGGGCGCCAGCATCCTCGCGCCCGTGCCGGGCTTTGTGATGTACGCCATGAGCGCCCAGCTTCAGGGGCTGGCCTTTCATGGGGTGCCCCTCACAGACGACTTTGAACTCGATGAAACCGCCATGCTGGCGGCCATTGCTGAGCACAAGCCGTCCATCGTTTATCTGGCCTACCCCAACAACCCTACCGGCAACCTCTGGAATGACGCAGTGATCGAAAAGATCATCGAAGCCCAGGGGGTACAGGGTGGGCTGGTGGTGATGGACGAGGCCTATCAGCCCTTCGCCAGCAAGAGTTACATCGACCGCCTTGCCAAGCATTCGCATGTGTTGCTGATGCGCACGCTCTCGAAGTTCGGTCTGGCCGGTGTGCGATTGGGCTACATGATGGGGCCTAAAGCGTTGATTGCAGAGATCGACAAGGTGCGTCCGCCCTACAACATCAGCGTGCTCAATTATGAGTGTGCGCTGTTTGCGCTTGAGCATGTCGAGGTGTTCGCGCATCAGGCTACAACCCTGCGCGAGGAGCGCGAGCGCCTGCAACGCGAGTTGGCAGCGCTGCCAGGCGTGCAGCCTTTCCCGAGCGAGGCCAACATGATCCTGGTGCGCATGCCCGATGCGGCCAAAGCCTTTGAGGGTCTGAAAGTACGCCAAGTGCTGGTCAAGAACATTTCTAAAATGCATCCCTTGCTGGCCAACTGCCTGCGCCTGACCGTGGGTACCCCGCAAGAAAACTCATTGATGCTCGCAGCTCTGAAGGAATCCTTATGAACCGCATCGCTGAAGTCACCCGCAAGACGGCAGAAACGAACATCCGCGTTGCTGTCAATCTGGACGGTACCGGACAGGCCAAGCTGGCCACGGGCATTGGTTTTCTGGACCACATGCTCGACCAGATCGCGCGCCATGGCCTGATTGACCTCGATATCCAGTGTGAGGGCGATTTGCACATCGACGGCCACCACACCGTCGAAGACATTGGCATCACGCTGGGTCAGGCTGTGGCCAAGGCGGTGGGCGACAAAAAAGGTATTCGCCGCTACGGCCATGCTTATGTGCCTCTGGACGAGGCGCTCAGCCGCGTGGTGGTCGATTTCTCCGGGCGTCCGAGTCTGCACATGGACGTGAAGTTCACTTCCGGCATGATTGGCGAGCTCGACACACAGCTGGTTTATGAATTCTTTCAGGGTTTTGTGAACCATGCGGCCGTCACACTGCACATTGATAACCTCAAAGGCTTCAATGCGCACCACCAGTGCGAGACGATCTTCAAAGCCTTTGGCCGCACGCTCCGTGCCGCGCTGGAACTCGACCCTCGTGCTGGCGGCATGATCCCGTCCACCAAGGGAAGTCTGTGAGCATGAGCATCAACCGCGTGGCTGTGGTGGACTACGGCATGGGCAACCTGCGCAGTGTCGCGCAAGCAGTGACCCATGCCGCTTCCACTGTGGACCATGCCGAAGTCACCGTCACGTCGAACCCGCAGGTGGTGCGCGACGCGCACCGTGTGGTGTTGCCGGGGCAGGGGGCCATGCCCGACTGTATGCGCGAGTTGCGCGAGTCCGGGCTCATGGAAGCCGTGCTCGAAGCGGCGGCCAGCAAGCCCTTGTTTGGCGTCTGTGTGGGCATGCAAATGCTGCTGGACCATAGCGCCGAGGGAGATACACCGGGCTTGGGCCTGATCCCTGGCGAAGTCATCAAATTCGACTTGGCTGGGCAATTTCAGCCCGATGGCACTCGTTACAAAGTGCCGCAAATGGGCTGGAACCAGGTCTGGCCGACGCGCCCTCGCCACGCCCTGTGGGAGGGCGTGCCCGATGGCAGCTGGTTTTACTTTGTGCACAGCTTCCATGCGCGAGTCGCCCAAGCCCAGCACTGTGCGGCCGAAACCGATTACGGTGGGCGCTTTGCGTGTGCGGTCGCACGCGATAATATTTTCGCGACACAGTTTCACCCCGAAAAAAGTGCAGAGCAAGGCCTGGCCTTGTACCGCAATTTCCTTCACTGGCAACCCTGATTGCCGATCCTTGCTTTTTGTATTTCTGAAACGCCATGATTCTGATTCCCGCCATTGACCTCAAAGACGGCCACTGCGTTCGCCTCAAGCAAGGTGACATGGACCAGGCCACCACCTTTGGTGAAGACCCGGCCGCCATGGCGCGTAACTGGCTGGACAAAGGCGCGCGCCGCCTGCATCTGGTGGATCTCAACGGTGCCTTTGCCGGCAAGCCTCAAAACTTTGGGGCCATCAAATCGATCCTCAACGAGGTGGGTGCCGATATTCCGGTGCAGCTCGGCGGGGGTATTCGAGACCTGGACACCATCGAAAAGTACATCGATGCCGGCTTGCAGTACGTGATCATTGGCACGGCTGCAGTCAAAAACCCTGGCTTCCTCAAGGATGCATGCACTGCCTTTGGCGGCCACATCATCGTGGGTCTGGACGCCAAGGACGGCAAAGTCGCGACCGACGGCTGGAGCAAGCTCACAGGCCACGAGGTGGTGGACCTGGCCAAGAAGTTTGAAGACTGGGGCGTCGAGTCCATCATCTACACCGACATCGGTCGTGACGGCATGCTCAGCGGCATCAACATCGATGCTACTGTCAAGTTGGCGCAGTCGTTGTCGATCCCCGTGATTGCCTCAGGGGGTTTGTCCAATATGCAAGACATCGAACAGCTGTGTGCGGTTGAAGAAGAAGGGGTCGAGGGTGTGATTTGCGGTCGTGCAATTTACTCCGGTGACCTGGACTTTGAAGCGGCGCAGCGCCGCGCCGATGAACTGGGCGGTTGACCATGACCGCGTTGGCCACCTGTCGTGAGGTCATGTTTGTGGGCTTGCCCGCCACCGAACTGACATTGCCGGGGGGTGACCGTCTGGTGGTGGCGCAACACGGGGCGCATGTGTTGTCCTGGGTGGCGGCTGGACAAGAGCGCCTGTATCTGAGCCCGCGTAGCGTCATGAACGGACAGGCGGCCATTCGTGGCGGCATTCCGGTGTGTTTTCCTCAGTTCAATCAGCGTGGTCCCTTGCCCAAGCACGGTTTTGCGCGAAACCTGCCGTGGACGGTTCATTCGCCCAAGCTTCAAGCAGATCAGGCCCATCTGGTGCTGAGCCTCAAGGACAGCCCTGCCACGCGACAGTGGTGGGATCAGGCGTTTGAAGCACAGCTGATGATCGAGTTCAAAGCTGGGGCTTTGCAAGTGGAACTGGCGGTGCGTAATACCGACACCAAGCCCTTGGACTTCACAGGCGCCTTGCACACCTACCTGGCGGTCAGTGATGTGGCGCAGACTCGCCTGATCGGTTTGGGCGGGCTCGCCGAGTGGGATGCCGTGGCAGACCGCCACGGCACGGCGGCACCTGAGCTGCGTTTTGTCGGTGAATTTGACCGCGTCTATTCATCTGCGCCACAAGGTTATGAACTGCAGGATGGTTCCGACAGCTTGCTCATCGAGCAGGACATGGACTGGGCGCAGACTGTGGTGTGGAACCCCGGCGCTGATAAATGCGCACAATTGACAGACATGCCTGCTCAGGGCTGGCAACACATGTTGTGTGTGGAAGCGGCTCAGGTGTACGAGCCCATTCACATTGCACCTGGTGATTTCTGGCAAGGCGCGCAGCGTCTGCTCGTTTCCTGATTTTTACAAAGAGTATTCATGCTTGCCAAACGCATCATTCCTTGCCTGGACGTGACCGGTGGTCGCGTGGTCAAGGGCGTCAACTTTGTCGAATTGCGCGATGCCGGCGATCCGGTTGAAATTGCGGCCCGCTACAACGAGCAGGGCGCAGACGAACTGACGTTTTTGGATATCACAGCGACCAGCGATGGCCGCGATGTGATCTTGCACATCATCGAAGCCGTGGCCAGTCAGGTGTTCATTCCCCTCACAGTGGGCGGAGGCGTGCGGACGGTGGCCGATGTGCGTCGTTTGCTGAATGCAGGTGCCGACAAGACCAGTTTCAACTCGGCCGCGATTGCCAATCCGGGTGTCATTCGCGAAGCGTCCGGCAAATACGGATCCCAATGCATCGTGGTGGCCATCGACGCCAAACGTCGCAGCCTGGAAGACGAACAACGCCTTGATGCCCATGGGGAACACGTAGGCCCGGGCTGGGATGTGTACAGCCACGGTGGACGCAAGAATGTGGGCCTGGATGCTGTGGCCTGGGCTCGTCAGATGGCCGAGTACGGCGCTGGCGAAATTCTGCTGACCAGCATGGACCGCGATGGCACCAAGAGTGGCTTTGACCTGCTGCTGACCCGTGCGGTGGCCGATGCGGTCAGTGTGCCTGTGATTGCCTCGGGCGGCGTGGGTAACCTGGACCACTTGGCCGACGGCGTGAGCCTGGGCGGGGCCGATGCGGTGCTGGCGGCCAGCATCTTTCACTACGGCGAGTACACCGTGCAGCAAGCCAAGGCGCGCATGCATGAGCGTGGCATCACCGTTCGTTTGTGAGGCGCAGCATGGATTGGCTCGACAGCATCAAGTGGGACGACAAAGGCCTGGTGCCTGTCATTGCGCAGGAGAACACCACGGGTGATGTGCTGATGTTTGCCTGGATGAATCGTGAGGCCTTGCAAAAGACGGCCGAGTTGAAACGAGCGGTTTATTTCAGCCGTTCGCGGGGCAAACTCTGGTTCAAGGGCGAAGAGTCTGGCCATGTGCAAACCGTGCATGACATCCGCATCGATTGCGACAACGACGTGGTCTTGCTCAAGGTGACCCAGCTGGGTCACGAGCCGGGGATCGCCTGTCACACCGGGCGTCACAGCTGCTTTTACCAGAGCTTGCAGGCGGGCCAGTGGCAAGCCGTCGAGCCCGTGCTCAAAGACCCTGAAACCATTTACAAGTGAGACCCATGAGCAATCAGGACATTCTGGACCGTCTGGCCGCCGTAGTGGAAAGCCGCAAGCCTGCCAATGGAGGCGATCCCGAACACAGCTACGTGGCCCGGCTGCTGCACAAAGGTCCGGATGCCTTTCTGAAAAAAATTGGCGAAGAAGCCACCGAAACCGTGATGGCCGCCAAAGATGTGGACCACGGCGGCGACCCCTCCAAGCTGGTTTATGAGGTGGCCGATCTGTGGTTTCACAGCATGATCGCGCTGGCGCACTATGGTCTCACGCCTGCGGATGTGGTCAACGAGCTGGCCCGTCGCGAAGGCCTGAGTGGGCTGGAGGAAAAAGCCTTGCGCAAGGCGCAGGCCCGTGAAGCTGCGGGCGAGTGATACCAACCCAATCGCCGGAGACAGACATGGACAGCAACATGCAAAAGGACAGTCACCGCACGATCAGCTGGGTCAGCTATATCCTGCACTTGATCGTGGCCATCAGTGCCATCATTCCGGGAGCGCAGGTAGGGCCAGTGCTTCTGGTGGTGGCCCTTGTGATTGACCTGGTCAAAAAAGGGGATGTCCGCGAGCCGTGGATGGCCAGTCATTTTGAATACCGCATCCGCACCGTGTTGTGGGCCGCGGTGCTGTATGCGGTGACCTTTCCCTTGTGGTTTTTGTTTTTCTTTCCAGGCTGGCTGGCCTGGTGTGGTATCTCGGTCTGGTTCCTGTACCGGATTGTGCTGGGCATGGTGCGCTTGAATGCCGAGCGGTCCATGGCTGAAGTTGATGAAGGCAAATGACATGAGTGCAACAGATCCCAATTGCATTTTCTGCAAGATCGTTTCGGGCAAGATTCCCTCGCGTAAGGTCTACGAGGACGATCATGTGTTCGCTTTTCATGACATTGCCCCTTGGGCGCCTGTGCATTTCTTGATGATTCCCAAGTTGCATATCCCGTCCATGGCCCATGTGGGTGTCGAGCAAGCTGGGTTGATGGGGCACATGATGACCCTTGCCCCCAAACTGGCCATGCAGGAGGGCTGCAACCCCTATCCCGAAGGGGGATACCGTATCGTGCTCAACACGGGCATGGAAGGCGGTCAGGAAGTTCACCATTTGCACATGCATGTGATGGGTGGGCCGCGCCCCTGGCTCAAAGGTTGAGTGAAGGCTACATCCGGGGCAAATCCTGTACTGGCGAGGGTGTTCGCTCAAACACTTGCGATCGCACTTAGAATCCGGGCATTGTTAGGAGAAACACATGGGTTCCTTTTCCATTTGGCACTGGCTGATCGTGCTGTTGATTGTGGTCATGGTCTTTGGCACCAAAAAGCTTAAGAACATTGGTTCCGATCTGGGGGGTGCTGTCAAGGGCTTCAAGGACGGCATGAAAGACGGCGCAGCTGACGACAAGCCCGCTGCACAGGTGGCAGCTGACGCGTCTGCCGAAAAGACGACCATTGACGTCGAAGCCAAGACCAAATCCTGATCCTGGATTGATGCGCTGTGCTTGACCTTGGTCTGTCCAAAATGGCCCTCATTGGCGCTGTGGCGCTGGTGGTGATCGGGCCTGAAAAACTGCCGCGCGTTGCACGCACGGTGGGTACCTTGCTGGGCAAAGCGCAGCGCTATGTGGCGGACGTCAAAGCCGAAGTCAACCGGTCCATGGATCTCGACGAGTTGCGAAAGATGAAAGACTCCGTGGAGTCAGCGGCCCGCGATGTCGAGCAGTCCGTTCAGACCACCAGCGCCGACTTCGAAAAGAGCTGGGCTGAAGCTACCGAGGGTCTCAACAGCGATGGACTGGACTGGAAAGACGCCACGCCTACCTACCAGGCACCCCGTAAAAACTGGCGTCTCAAACGCGGTGCAGTGCCGCAGTGGTACAAGGCGCGCAATGGTGTGCGTACCCGCGCCTTGTCGGGTGCCGCGCGCGTCGCGCGTTACCGTCCTCCCAGCCTGCGTGGTTGAAGTAGAACATGTCTGAGCCTGAAACTTCTCGCGACGAAGCGTCGCTGGGCCCCGAACAGCCCTTTGTCGCGCATCTGATCGAGTTGCGTGACCGACTCATGCGTTCCATGATCGCGATCGGCATCGCTGTGGCCATTTTGGCCATCTACCCGGGCCCTGGTCAGTTGTATGACCTGCTGGCGCAGCCCTTGGTGGCCAACCTGCCACAAGGCGCGACCTTGATTGCCACTTCGGTGATCTCGCCGTTTATGGTGCCTCTGAAAATTTTGATGATGGCGGCCTTCCTGGTGGCACTGCCCGTGGTGTTGTATCAGGTCTGGGCCTTTGTGGCACCGGGACTTTATTCTCATGAAAAGCGACTGGTCTTGCCACTTGTGGTCTCAAGTACTGTGCTCTTTTTCATCGGGGTGGCGTTTTGCTATTTCTTCGTGTTTGGGCAGGTGTTCAAGTTCATCCAGAGCTTTGCCCCCAAAAGCATCACGGCTGCACCTGACATCGAGGCCTACCTCAGCTTTGTGTTGACCATGTTCCTGGCTTTTGGCCTGGCCTTTGAGGTGCCTGTCGCTGTGGTGGTGCTTGCGCGTCTGGGCATTGTGAATGTGGAGAAACTCAAGGCTTTTCGCGGCTACTTCATTGTGCTGGCCTTTGTGGTCGCTGCCATTGTGACGCCTCCGGATGTCGTGTCCCAGTTGTCACTGGCCATCCCCATGTGTCTTCTGTATGAGCTGGGCATCTGGGCAGCCAGTTTCTTCATCCGCTACTCACGGGCACCTGAAGAAAACCTCCCTGCTCAAACGCCTCCTCAAGACTGAGGGGCACAACAAGGCCGTGCCTTGCGACACAATAAGGGTCAAGAGGAACACCACATGACGGATGCTCAGACCCTCGGACGCGCACTCGATGAGCTGCTGCAACCCGAACGTTTCAAAGACTATGGTCCCAACGGCCTGCAGGTCCAGGGCGAGCGACCTGTGCGCAAATTGATCTCGGGGGTGACGGCCAGCCGTGCCTTTATCGAGGCGGCGATTGCTCAAGATGCTGACGCATTGCTGGTGCACCATGGTCTGTTCTGGCGCGGTCAGGATGGGCGCATCACGGGATGGTTGCGTGAGCGCCTGAAGCTGTTGCTGGCGCATGGCGTGCACTTGTGGGCTTACCACCTTCCCCTGGACGCGCATCCACAATGGGGTAATAACGCGCAGCTGGGCCTGCAGCTGGGCTTGCAGGTGGATGCTCGTTTTGGTGATCAGGACTTGGGTTGCGTGGGCAATGCACCTTCGCACCTGAGCGCGATCTCGGCCTGGTCTGAACATGTGCAACGCGTATTGAGTCGCGCTGTGATCGCGGTGCCGGGTGATGGCCGTCCAGTGCAGCGAGTCGCCTGGTGCACGGGTGGGGCGCAGGGATATATGGAAGCGGCCATTGCAGCGGGCGCTGACCTTTTCATCACGGGCGAAATCTCGGAGCCCCAGGCGCATATGGCGCGTGAAACCGGTGTTGCCTTCATGGCCTGCGGGCACCATGCCAGCGAGCGATACGGCGCTGCGGCTGTAGGTCGTGTCGTGGCGCAGCAGCTCGGGCTGGAACATGTGTTCATCGACATCGACAACCCTGCATGAAACCCATCTTGATGACCTTGGGCGACCCTTGCGGAATTGGCCCAGAGATTGTGGCTAAAACCTGGGTGCGTGAACCCGTCTGTGCGCAGCAGTGTTGCGTGGTCGGTGATGCTGATGTCATGGCGCGCGCCGTGGCTTTGTCGAGCGAGACAGCGCATTTGCGGGTGCAGGTGCTGTCTGCGTTGTCTGATTGGAAACCTGCAGCTGCAGATACCTTGTGCGTCTGGCAAATCGCCGAGAAGAGGCAAGGCCATGCGACCTATGGGCCTTATGGCCAGGTCAGTGCAGGTGCAGGACGTTTGGCTGGCGACGCGGTGGTGGCTGCCACGCGTGCGGCATTGGATGGGCAAGCGCGTGCTTTGGTGACAGCGCCCTTGAACAAAGAAGCTTTGCATGCCGCAGGTGCACCCTATGACCAATACCCTGGTCATACTGAATTGTTGCAGGACGAAGCGGCGAAACATGCCGCTGTGCCGCCCGCGCAGATGCCGGTGCGCATGATGCTGGCCAATCCGGAATTGCGAACCGTGCTGGTGACGATTCACATGTCTTTGCGCCAGGCCCTGGATGCGATCACCACGAGCAGCGTGTTCGAAACCCTTCGCATCACACACCAAGCGTTGTTGCCGATTCTGGGGCGTTCTCCGCGAATGGCGGTGGCTGGAGTGAACCCGCATGCAGGCGAGGGAGGCTTGTTTGGCAACGAAGAACAAACGGTATTGATTCCGGCGATCGAACAGGCGCAAGCTTTAGGCATGCAGGCGCTGGGGCCTTATGCGCCCGATACTGTGTTCATGCGGGCGCGGCACACGTCCGAACATCCGGGTGAGTTTGATGTGGTGTTGGCCATGTACCACGACCAGGGTCTGATCCCCGTGAAGTACTTGGGGGTAGAGCAGGGCGTGAATGTCACCTTGGGCTTGCCCTTGATCCGCACCAGTCCGGACCATGGCACGGCGTTTGATATTGCGGGACGCGGCATCGCTGATCCAAGCAGCTTGCAGCAGGCGCTGCGCATGGCCGTGCAACTGGCCGATGCGCGAGACGCCAGAGGTTGATCAGACGCGCTGCTTGAGGCTGTCGCGGATTTCGCGAAGCAGCTCGATGTCTTCGGGTGTTGCGGGTGCCGCTGGCGCCTGCGGCTCTTCTTGAGCCCGCATACGGTTGATCTGGCGGATCATCAGGAAAATGACGAAAGCCAGAATGATGAAGTTCAGGGCAATGCTGAAAAAGTTGCCATACGCCAGCACGGCGCCCAGCTTTTTGGCTTCAGCCAAGGGCAGGGTTGGGTCTTGACCGGCCAGGGGCACGAAATAATTGCTGAAATCAAGTTTGCCGAAGACGAGGCTGACGAGTGGCATGATGAGATCGTCGACCAGAGATCCAACGATTTTTCCGAAGGCGCCGCCGATGATCACACCCACGGCCAAATCGACCACATTGCCCTTCATCGCGAAGTTTTTGAACTCATTTGCGAATGACATCTAAAGTTCCTCCTGGTTGATAAAGGTGGATCATATCGAATTCGTATCCATGCAAGCACAAAAAACACTTCTTTTGTAAGAAGGCCGTAGAAGAGTCTCCATTACAATCACGGGTTGACCCTAATCAAATGACTCATAGAGGATTACCATGAGTGATACCCCAGTCGACAGCAGCAAGCGGACTTGGCTGATCGCATCCGGATGTGCCGGTGCCGTTGGCGCCGGCTTTGTGGCCACCCCGTTTGTCAGCTCTTTCCAGCCCTCCGAAAAGGCCAAAGCAGCCGGTGCAGCAGTGGAGGCAGACATTTCTTCTCTCCAGCCGGGCGAGAAAATGACCGTCGAGTGGCGTGGTAAGCCTGTGTGGATCATGCGCCGTACGTCCGAGCAGCTCGAATCGCTCAAGAAAACCGAGCCCGAACTGGCGGACCCCAATTCGGATCGCAAAGCTTATCCCACCCCCGATTACGCCAAGAACCAGCACCGCTCGATCAAGCCCGAGATTCTGGTTGCTGTGGGTATCTGCTCTCACCTGGGCTGTTCGCCTTCTGACAAGTTCCAGACCGGTCCGCAGCCTTCGCTGCCAGACAACTGGGAGGGTGGCTTCCTCTGTCCTTGCCACGGCTCGACCTTTGACTTGGCTGGCCGTGTATTCAAGAACAAGCCGGCGCCAGATAACCTCGAAGTGCCGCGTCACATGTACCTGTCCGACACCAAGCTGGTGATCGGCAAAGACCAAAACGGCGAAGCCTGATTTCGGAGACAGACATGGCCCAATTCAAAGAAATCTCCCCCAACGCCCCCGCTGGTGAAAAGTTGCTCAACTGGATTGACAACCGTTTCCCGCTCTCCAAGCTCTACAAAGAGCACATGAGTGAGTACTACGCGCCCAAGAACTTCAACCTCTGGTACATCTTTGGCTCGCTGTCGTTGCTGGTGCTGGTGATCCAGATCGTGACCGGTATCTTCCTGGTCATGAACTACAAGCCGGACGCAGCCCTGGCTTTTGCCTCTGTCGAATACATCATGCGTGATGTCCCCTGGGGCTGGCTGATCCGTTATATGCACTCCACGGGCGCTTCGGCGTTCTTTATCGTGGTGTACCTGCACATGTTCCGTGGCCTGATGTACGGCAGCTACCGCAAGCCGCGCGAATTGGTCTGGATTTTTGGTTGCGCCATTTTTCTGGCGCTCATGGCCGAAGCCTTCATGGGTTACCTGTTGCCTTGGGGCCAGATGTCCTATTGGGGTGCCCAGGTGATCGTGAACCTGTTCTCTGCCATTCCATTCATCGGTCCTGATCTGGCTTTGCTGATCCGTGGTGACTTTGTGGTGGGCGATGCCACCCTCAACCGATTCTTCAGCTTTCACGTGATTGCTGTGCCGCTTGTGCTGTTGGGCCTGGTGGTGGCGCACATCATTGCGTTGCACGAAGTGGGCTCCAACAACCCTGATGGCGTGGAAATCAAAGGCCCGAATGCTCCCAAGGATGCCCATGGCAAGCCCCTCGACGGCATTCCTTTCCACCCCTACTACTCGGTCCACGACATTCTGGCCGTGAGCGTGTTCTTGATGGCTTTCTCTGCCATTATTTTCTTCGCGCCCGAGTTTGGTGGTTACTTCCTCGAGTACAACAACTTCATCCCGGCCGATCCACTCAAGACACCGCCGCACATTGCGCCGGTGTGGTATTTCACGCCGTTCTACTCCATGCTGCGTGCCATCACCAGCGTTAGAAACGATTGTGCGTAATGGCTCTTCCATAGCGCGTAATACGATGCTAATACCAGCGTCTTGATCAGCGTTATCGCCTTTTAAGTTAACGATTGCTTGTTTAGCACGTACTAAAGCTACGCCACCACCGGCAACGATACCTTCTTCAACAGCAGCGCGAGTAGCATGCAATGCGTCGTCAACACGTGCTTTCT
>JALRIL010000135.1 GCA_023255445.1 Limnohabitans sp.
GTACTTGCCCGGTGCGTCCGGAATCTCGATGCCGAAATAGGGCGCGTCGCGCGAGATGTCCCAGTCGCCCATTTTGGGCTTGCCGTCTTCGCCGGGTTCGATCCACTCGGCGATCTTGTTGAGCACTTCGGCCTGTACCGCGCCGCTGTTGGTCCACTGCGCCAGGAAGTCCAGGCAGCGCTTGTCCGAGAGTTTGAAGAAGAAATGTTCGGAGGTGCGCAGCACCGGCGTAGCGCCGGAGAGGGCGGAATAGGGGTTCTTGAGTTCGGTCGGGGCGTAGACCGCGCCGCAGCTTTCGCAGTTGTCGCCGTACTGGTCCTTGGCGCCGCATTTGGGGCATTCGCCCTTGATGAAGCGGTCGGGCAGGAACATGCCCTTGTCGGGGTCGTAGAACTGCTCAATCGTGCGGGTCTCGATCAGGCCCTGCTTTTTCAGGTCCAGGTAAATCTGTTGGGCCAGTGCGTGGTTTTCTGGGCCATCGGTGCTGTGCCAGTTGTCAAACGCGATGTGAAAGCCGTCCAGATAGGGCTTGCGGCCACCTGCAATGTTGGCCACGAACTGCTGGGGTGTGATGCCTGCCTTTTCAGCGGCGATCATGATCGGCGCACCATGTGCGTCGTCGGCGCAAACGAAGTTGACCTCGTGGCCCTGCATACGCATGACCCGCACCCAGATGTCGGCCTGGATGTATTCCATGATGTGGCCGATGTGGAAGTTGCCGTTGGCGTACGGCAGGGCGGTGGTGACAAAAAGCTGGCGGGGAGCGTCGGACATGGCTTTAGGGATTTATGCTTGCAAACCTCCGATTTTATGAGTTGTCGCTACACTGCCTGCTGTTTTGAGAAAGACCCCCATGGCCACGCCCGAACAATTGCTCCAAGCCCTGCAAACCGTCATCGACCCGAACACTGGCAAGGACTTTGTGTCCACCAAGCAACTCAAGAACCTCAAGGTCGATGGGGGCCAGGTGTCTTTCGATGTGGAGTTGGGCTATCCGGCCAAAAGCCAGATTGCCGCCTTGCAGGCGGCTTTGGAAGCTGCGGCCAAGGCTGTGGCAGGGGTGCAGCAGGTGTCGGCCACGATCGCCACCAAGATCATTGCGCATCAGGTGCAGCGTGGCGTGCAACTCTTGCCGGGCGTGCGCAACATCATTGCCGTGGCTTCGGGCAAGGGCGGTGTGGGCAAAAGCACCACGGCGGCCAACCTGGCGCTGGCGCTGACCGCCGAGGGCGCCCGCGTAGGGGTGCTGGACGCCGACATTTACGGTCCGAGCCAGCCCATGATGCTGGGTGTCAGCGGTCGCCCTGACACGCACGACGGCAAAACCATGGAGCCGCTGGAAAACCACGGCGTGCAGGTCATGTCGATCGGCCTGCTGGTCGATGCCGACGATGCCATGATCTGGCGCGGCCCCATGGCCACCCAGGCGCTCGAGCAGTTGCTGCGCCAGACGAACTGGAAAGACCTGGACTATTTGATTGTGGACATGCCGCCGGGCACCGGCGACATTCAACTCACCCTGTCCCAGCGCGTGCCGCTCACGGGTGCGGTGGTGGTGACCACACCTCAGGACATTGCCTTGCTCGACGCCCGCAAAGGTATTCGCATGTTCGAAAAAGTGGACGTGCCAATTCTGGGTTTGGTGGAAAACATGGCCATGCATGTGTGCTCCAACTGCGGCCATGTGGAACACATTTTTGGCGCTGAAGGCGGCAAGAAAATGGCGGCCGAACTGGGCCTGGACTTTTTGGGCGCTTTGCCGCTGTCCATGGGCATTCGGGTGCAGGCCGACAGCGGTCGCCCCACCGTGGTGGCCGAGCCCGACAGCGAAGTGGCGGGCATTTACAAGGCCCTGGCGCGTCAGGTGGCCATTCGTGTGGCCGAACGCGCCAAGGACTTTTCCAGCAAGTTTCCGACCATCACCATCAGCAAGAACACCTGATCGGGTCAGGGCGCGTCAACCGCGCTCGCGCTCCAGATCGCGCAGGCGGAAGCGCTGGATCTTGCCGGTGGCGGTTTTGGGTAGCTCGTCCACAAACTCCATGAAGCGCGGGTATTTGTAGGGCGCCAGGCGTTCCTTCACGAAGGCCTTGACCTCTTCTTCGCTCAGGCTCTGCCCGGCCTTGAGGACGATGAAGGCCTTGGTCTTGGTCAGCCCATCGCTGTCCTCCTTGCCAATCACGGCCGCTTCCAGAATGGCTGGGTGCTGCACCAGCGTGGCCTCGACCTCAAAAGGCGAGACGTAAATGCCGCTGACCTTGAGCATGTCGTCGTTGCGACCAGCGTAGGTGTAGTAGCCGTCCACGTCGCGGGTGTATTTGTCGCCGCTCTTGGTCCATTCGCCACGGAAGGTGTCGCGTGATTTTTCGCGGTTGTTCCAGTACATCAGGGCGCTGCTGGGGCCTTTGATGTAGAGGTCGCCAATCTGGTCGTGGCCTTCAATCACGCTGCCATCTTCGTTGCGCAGCTGCACCTCATAGCCTTCGACGGGCTTGCCGGTGGTGCCGTAGCGCACGTCACCGGGGCGGTTGGACAGGAAGATGTGCAGCATTTCTGTGGAGCCAATGCCGTCGATGATTTCGCAGCCAAACTGCGCCGTCCAGCGCTCGCCGATATCGCGAGGCAGGGCTTCGCCAGCTGACGAACACATGCGCAGGGCCACTTGTGATTTGGCGGGCAGATCGGGGCTGGCCAGCATGCCGCCATATCCCGTGGGGGCGCCGTAAAACACGGTAGGCTGGTGATCCATCAGGCGCTTGAACACGGCCTGCGGGGTGGGGCGCTCGGCCATCAGCACCACGGTAGCGCCCACGCTCAAGGGGAAAGACAGGGCATTGCCCAAACCATACGCAAAAAAGAGTTTGGCTGCAGAAAACACTGTGTCGTTTTCGGTCAGGCCCAGCACCGGCTTGCCATAGAGCTCTGCGGTCCAGAACAGGTTACCCTGGCTGTGGACGGTGCCTTTGGGTTTGCCGGTCGAGCCCGACGAGTACAGCCAAAATGCCGGCTCGTCCACATGGGTGCTGGCGGGCACACATGCCTGGCCTTGGTCGATCACGGCAGCCATGTCTACTGCACCGGCTGGCAGGGGCTGCGCAGAACGTGAAACCACCAGATGTTTGACTTCATGCCCGCCCAGGTCGAGCGCTGCTTGCAAGGTGGGCAGCAAGGCGGCAGACACCAGGGCCGCTTGCGCGCGACTGTTGCCCATCATGAAGGCATAGTCTTCGGCAGTCAGCAAGGTGTTGACGGCCACAGGCACCACGCCGGCATACAGTGAGCCCAGAAACGCCACCACCCAGTCGCTGCTGTCGTGCATGAGCAGCAACACCCGCTGTTCGCGTTGCAGACCCAGTTGCTTGAGGCCACCGGCAAAGCGACGCACCTGATCGGCCAATTGGCCATAAGTCAACTGGCCGGCATCGTCGATCAGTGCGAGCTTGTCAACGCGTTTGGCATTGGCAGCCAACAGGTGTTGGGCGAAATTGAACGTGCTCTCGGGGGGCTGAATGTGGGGCATGCGTGTCTCCTGGGGTGTTTTTGTGTCGTGGGTCAATTGTGTGGGCTGTCCAGCGTTGATGTGCACGGGGTTTACAGCGGCACAGCCACGCCTTGCGCAGCCAGCAGGTCCAAGGCCTGGCTGCTGCCCTGGATGGCGGCGCGGCGGTGGTAGAAGTTCAGGGCGCGCAGGCCACCGAGCTCTTCGCCGCCACCGGCGCGGCCGGGGCCGCCGTGCAGGCTCATGGGCAT
>JALRIL010000148.1 GCA_023255445.1 Limnohabitans sp.
CGCGCTGGTCAAAAAGCTCGACGGTTCGGTGCACTTCCACGACCTGGCGCATATCCTGTTTGACCAGGCGGTTCTGGCCGAAGGTGGGCTGCCCGAAGACCCTGCCGCTTATGTGAAGCGGGTCAACGCCTTGTTGGGTTAAACACCCGCCTCCATCACGTCCCAGCAGGCGCCCATGGTGTGGTAATCCACCTTGCCTGCGGGGGACTTGGTGTCTTCGAGCTTGCGTCCGTCATTGCCGACGATGCGAAACCAGGCGCCGTGCTGGTGGTCCACCAGATGCCGCCAGCTCCAGGCCCAGAGCTGGTGGTACTGATCCCGAAACACCGCCTCACCCGTGATGCGCCACAGGCGCCAGGCACTGGCCAGGGATTCGGCCTGTACCCAGAAATATTTGTCGCTGTCGCATGGCGTTCGGTCGGGTGCGAAGCCGTAGATCAGGCCGCCATGTTCCGCATCCCAGCCGTGTCGCCAGGCCGACTGTTGCAATGCGATGGCGCGAGGCACATGGCGCTCGTCAGGTGCAAAAGAATGGGCGATGAGCAGCAGTTTGGCCCATTCGGTCTGATGCCCGGTCTGAAAGCCCCAGGGCTTGAAGATGTCACCGGGTTTGTCACGGTTGTGGTCCCAGTCGATGGACCAGTCGCTGCGGTAGTGCTCCCAGACCAGGCCATCGGCTTGTGCGGCCAGATCAAAAGCAAAGCGCTCGATCAGGCTTTGCGCACGCTGCAAGTAACGCGCTTCGCCCGTACTGGCATACGCGGCCAGACAGGCCTCGCACATGTGCATGTTGGCGTTCTGGCCACGGTAGTCAGACAGCACACCGTCTGCACTCAGCTCGTCGGCATAGGCCCGATCGGCCGCGCGGTAAAAAACATCGTCCATGCGGTCAAAGGCCTGCGCGACATCCGCCGCGCTGCACAAAGCCACGGCATGCGCATGGCTGCGCGCGAGCAGCACAAAGGCTTGCCCATAAGCCATGATGCGGCCGTCTTCCACCACGTCATCCTGCAAGGTCCAGGCATGCAAGCCCGCCAAAGGTCCCGCCTGGACGCGAAAATGCTCCAGGTGCGCCAGCGCATGCACGGCCCAGTCGCGCCAGTGGGCCTGGCCCGTATGGCGATGCGCCATGCTGGCGTTGAACACCCAGCGTGTGGCACTGACCAGGTGGCGGTGGCCACGGTTGTAGACCGTGCCATCGTCTTTGAGGTAATGGAAGAACCCGCCTGCCGGGTCCCATGCGTGGCGCTCGTAAAACGCCAGGGTCTGGGCCACATGCGCCTGCAGAAAAGCCCGGCTCTCAAAGTCGGGCAGCGCAGGCACAGTGGCGTGCATCAGCCCACCCGCACGCCGCTGGCGCGGTCGAACAAATGCGCCTGGTCGGCCGACCATTGCAGGTGCACCGTATCGCCCACGCGGGCGTTGAGCACACCCGGCACGCGGGCAGTGAGCTTGCCCACGGCGGTGTCCACGGTGGCATAGGTTTCGGGTCCGGTGGGCTCGATCATGCTCAATTGGCCCGGCACGCCTTGATCGGCAAAGCTGATGGCCTCGGGGCGCAGGCCATAGACCAGGTCGTTGGCGCTGTGCTGCGCTGCTGCCGCACGCTGTGCTTCGGCCAGTTGCAACTCGACGCCTTGGGCGTTCACGCCCTGGCCAGAGCTTTGCACGTCCACCATGTTCATGGCGGGTGAGCCGATGAACTCGGCCACGAAACGGTTGGCCGGACGGGTGTAGATGTCGGCGGGGGTGCCGAACTGCTGCACCAGGCCGTCCTTCATGACGGCGATGCGGTCACCCAGCGTCATGGCTTCGACCTGGTCGTGCGTCACATACACCGTGGTGGTTTTGGTGCGCTGGTGCAGCTGCTTGATCTCGGCGCGCATTTCCACGCGCAGCTTGGCGTCCAGGTTGGACAGCGGCTCGTCAAACAAAAACAGTTTGGGGTCACGGGCCAGGGCGCGGCCCATGGCGACACGCTGGCGCTGGCCGCCAGACAACTGGCCCGGCTTGCGGTCCAGCAAATGCCCGATTTGCAGCATCGCGGCGACGCGTTGCACAGCGGCTTCGCGCTCGGCCTTGGGCACCTTGCGGATTTCCAGACCAAAGGCAATGTTTTGCGCCACGCTCATGTTGGGGTAGAGCGCGTAGCTCTGGAACACCATGGCAATGTCGCGGTCCTTGCTGGGCAGGTGCGTGACGTTGCGCTCGCCAATCAGGATGTCGCCACTGGTGGGATGGTCCAGGCCTGCGATCATGTTCAGCAGGGTGGATTTGCCGCAACCCGAGGGGCCCACCAAAATCAAAAATTCGCCCGCTTCGATCTCCAGGTCGATGCCCTTGAGGATGTGGGTGGTCTGGTTGAAGGTCTTGTGAATGCCTTGAATGGAAAGTGCGCCCATGGTGTTTATCCTTTCACTGCGCCAGCCGTCAGACCGCGCACAAAATACTTGCCTGCCACCACGTACACAAACAGCGTGGGCAAAGCGGCGATCAACGCGGCGGCCATGTCCACGTTGTATTCCTTGACGGAGCTGGAGGTGTTGGCCAGGTTGTTCAGACCCACCGTGATGGGCTTGCTGTCGGCGCCAGAGAAGACCACGCCGTACAAAAAGTCGTTCCAGATGTTGGTGAACTGCCAGATCAGTGTGACCACCAAAATCGGTGTGGACAGGGGCATCACGATGCGCCAGAAGATTTGCCAGAAGCTGGCCCCATCGAGCTGCGCGGCCTTGATCAACTCATCGGGCAGGCCCACGTAGTAGTTGCGAAAAAACAGCGTGGTGCTCGGAATGCCGGCCACGATGTGCACCGCCATCAAGCCCCACACCGAGCTGGCAATGCCCAGCCAGCCCAGCACCTGGCTCATCGGCAGCAGCACCACCTGCATGGGCATGAACACGCCAAACAGCATGAAGGCAAACATCGTCTCGCTGCCCCGGAATTTCCACTTGGACAGCACATAGCCATTGAGCGAGCCCAGCAAGGTGGACACCAGCACAGCGGGCACCACCATCATCACCGAGTTCCAGAAGTACGGTTGCAGGCCGTTGCACTCGATGCCGGTACAAGCCGAGCCCCAGGCCTTGGACCAGGACGACAGGGTAGGCGCGGTCGGCAGGCTCAGCAAGTTGCCATTGCGCACCTGGTCGGCGTCTTTGAGCGAGGTCACCAGCATCACATACAGCGGGGCCAGGAACCACAGCGCAAAGAGCAACAAGATGCCCCAGAGCAGGAGGCGGTGGAGGTTCAGCCGGTTCATCGCTTGGTCCTCAATTCGGAATACAGATAGGGCACCACAATGGCCGCCACGGTGGCCAGCATCACGGTGGCACTGGCCGCGCCCACGCCAATTTGGCCGCGCGTAAAGGCGGTGGCGTACATGAAGGTGGCGGGCAGGTCGGTGGCGTAGCCGGGGCCACCGGCGGTGAGCGCCATGACCAGGTCAAAGCTCTTGATGGCCAAATGCGCCACCACCATCAAGGTGCTGAAAAACACCGGGCGCAGGCTGGGCAAAATGATGCTCCAGTAAATGCGCGGCAAACTGGCACCATCGACTTGGGCAGCCTTGATGATCGACTCGTCAATGCCGCGAAGACCGGCCAGAAACAGCGCCATGACAAAGCCCGCGCTTTGCCAGACCCCGGCAATCACCACACAGTAGATCGCAGTCTCGCCGCGAACCAGCCAGTCAAAGGTAAAGCTTTCAAAGCCGGTCAAAATCCCGCTTAGGTCTTTGGCGCGCTCGGTGGTTTGAAACACCTGCCGCACGTTATCAGGTTGCGCGTTAATCCAGAGGTTGAAATCCTCGGATGCGATCTTTTCGCGCCACCCTTCGTGCAGGGTGTCCATGAGTTCCAATTGAGTCTCGCGGTAAATCTCGCTCTTGATGGCCTGCGTGTCAGGGACTTGAATTGCCTTGAACTTCTCTTCGGCAATTTCGAGAGCGCGCTTTTCGGCAATCGCTACAAGCTCCGGGTAATCGTTCGCCCATTGCGAGAGGCTTTCGTCATCAAACTTTGCGGCGGGCGCGGATTGCGTCGGCTGCG
>JALRIL010000139.1 GCA_023255445.1 Limnohabitans sp.
TGCCGATGGTTTTTTGTGCATCGTTACCGCCGTGGCCCAAGCTGTATGCACCGGCAGACAGCAGCTGGAGCCGACGGAACCATTTGTCCACCTTGAGCGGACGGGTGCGCCGGAACACATGGGCCACCACGACCATCATGAGCGAGCCCAGCAAATAACCCAGCAGGGGCGATACAAAAATAAAAAGCACCGTTTTCATGATGCCGGTAGAGAGCAATGCGCCCGTACCAGCCTTGGCAATGACAGCCCCCACAATGCCGCCAATGAGTGCATGCGAAGAGCTACTGGGAATGCCATAAAACCAGGTCAGCACGTTCCAGACAATCGCGCCGGTCAAGGCGCCAAAGACCACGTTCACATCCACAATGCCGGGCTGAACTATGCCTTTACCCACGGTGGCGGCCACACTGAGGTGGAAAATGAAGATGGCCACAAAGTTGAAGAATGCGGCAAAGACCACGGCCTGTGTCGGCTTAAGCACCCCCGTCGAGACAACGGTGGCAATAGAGTTGGCGGCGTCATGAAAGCCATTCATGAAGTCAAAAACCAAGGCCAGCAGGACCAGCAGCAGGACGATCCAGAAAGCAGATTGCACGGTTTCCATCGCGCAGCCCGCCGGATCAGGAGTTCTCGAGGACGACGCCCTCGATCTGGTTGGCCACATCCTCACACTTGTCGGTGATGGTTTCCAGCAATTCGTAAATGGCCTTGAGTTTGATGAGTTCACGCACATCGGGCTCATCACGGAAAAGCTTGCTCATAGCGCTGCGCAGTACACGGTCGGCATCAGACTCCAAACGGTCAATTTCCTCGCAGGTCTTGAGTGCCGCCTCGGCCACAGCAGGCTCACCAATGCGGGCAAGCAATTTGATCGCGTCTTGCAAGCGCTCGCAAGAGCGCACCGACAGATCGGTCAAGCGGGTGATTTCTTCGGTCATGTGCTTGACGTCATACAGGGCCATGGTTTCGGCGGAGTCCTGAATGAGGTCGGCCACATCGTCCATCATGTTGATAAGGGCGTGGATTTGCTCGCGATCAATCGGTGTGATGAAGGTCGTGTGCAGCAGTCGGTTGACTTCCTGGGTGACGCGGTCCGCAGCACGTTCTGCGTTGTCTACATCCTGGTTGTACTTATCACGCAAATGAGTGTCCTGATAATTGGCCACCAGGTTGGAAAACGCCCGTGCTGCTTCAACCACACGGTCAGCATGCTGATTGAAGAGCAGAAAAAAATTACCCTCTTTGGGCAGCAGCTTGGTGAACAACATGCAGGACTCCTGACGATTTCAGTGATGTGACACTTTGATGACTGCTCGAAGTTTAACCGCTCACCCCCAGGACTCAAACAGCTGAACGCCCTGGTTTTTGACACGGCGCAAGTCGGATTCGGAAACCCGATCCGGCGCAATTTGCGCCAATGGCACCAGAACAAAAGCACGTTCGAGCATACGGGGGTGCGGCACGCGCAGCTGGGCACTGGCAATTTGCGCATCACCGTACATAAGCAAGTCCAGGTCAAGGGTGCGTGGCGCGTTGCGGTAAGGGCGTTCGCGACCCGCCTGCAACTCGAGTGCGAGCAGCTTGTTCAGCAGCTCAGGCGCCGTCAAGGTGGTGTACACAGCAGCGACGGCATTGATGAAATCCGGCCCCTGCGCTTCATGAGGTGCAGTTCTGTACAGATCGGACACAGCGTGCACCCGCAATCCCGGCCATGACGCCATGAGCGCCACAGCCCACCGCAAGGTCTGCGCCGGCAGGCCCAGGTTGGCACCCAAACCGATGTAGGCACAAACACCTTGGCGCATGGGCAATTTACGAAGCCTCGGGGCTGCCGCCCTCGGCGCCATCACCCGCAGGCTTGCGGCGACGGCGGCGACGCTTCTTGGCGGGTGCAGCTACGCCCTCCTCGTCTGCAATCGGCGCAGAAAATTCGGGTGCGGACACGTCCGCCTTAGGCTTGCTGGCGCGACGTGTGCGTGCTTTGGGTTTGGCTTGTTGTTGAGCTCGGACCTGTTCGACCAGATCAGCACGGACGTTTTCATCGGCCAGGCTGAATTCTTGCCACCAATCGGCCAACTCGATATCCACCTCCTGCACATCAGCACGCAAGCGCAAAAAGTCGAAGCCTGCACGAAAGCGCGCCTGCTCGGCCAGAGTGAAGGGTGTACTGCCCACGCGCTTTTCAAAGCGAGGCTGCATCATCCAGATTTCACGCATGTCAGCGCCCAGCTTGCCACGTCCGGAGACATCGCCAATGCGGGTATCAAACACCTCATCAATGGCGCCCTGCAAAGCCGGGAAAGGATGCTCTCTTTTCGCCAGCCGATCCTGCCAGGCCTGACGTACGTCTTGCCACAACACGCAAGCCAACAGAAAGCTCGGAGCCACGGGCTTGCCCTCTCCCACGCGGCGGTCGGTGTCGGCCAGGGCTGCACGGACAAATTCGGTCTTGGCCCGCTCGACGACCACATCGAGCAGGGGGTATATGCCTTTCGCCAGCCCCAAGGTTTGCAGCTGCTCGATGGAGGCCAGCGCATGACCGGTCTGAAGCAATTTGAGCATCTCGTCAAACAGGCGGCTTTGCGGCACATCGGCCAACAGTTTTTTCATACCCGCCAAAGGCTTGGCGGTGCGCGGCTCGATCTTGAACCCCAACGGGCTGAGCTTGGCAGCAAAACGGATGGCGCGGATGATGCGTACAGGGTCTTCGCGGTAGCGCATTTCAGGATCGCCAATCATGCGCAGTACGCGTTTTTTGGCGTCCGCAATGCCGCCGTGGTAGTCGACCACAATTTGCGTTTGCGGGTCGTAATACATGGCGTTGACCGTAAAGTCACGGCGCGTGGCGTCTTCGTCCTGCGGGCCCCACACGTTGTCGCGCAGCACACGGCCGCTGGGGTCTACAGCATGTTTGACACCTTCGAGCGCGCGTTTGCTGGTTTTCTCGTTGCCTTTAACTTGCTCGGCCGCACTGTTATCCAGGTACGCGCGGAAGGTTGACACTTCGATCACCTCATGCTCGCGACCACGACCAAAGACCACGTGCACGATACGAAAGCGCCGGCCAATGATGAAAGCCCGACGAAACAGGCCTTTCACCTGCTCGGGCGTGGCGTTGGTAGCCACGTCAAAGTCTTTCGGGCGCAGCCCCACGAGCAAGTCTCGCACGGCGCCACCCACCACATAGGCCTCATACCCAGCTTGATGCAAGGCGCGAACCACCGTGATGGCGCGTTCATCCACCAGATCGGGGTTGATGCCGTGCACGGAGACAGGCACTTCGTGGCGGCGGCCGAAGTCGGGGCGCTTGCTTGCGGGCTTTCCCAGCAATTTATGGATGATTTTTGTGATCATTATTCAAACAGGTCCAGTATGCGCCAGCCACGGGCCAGGGCCAGTTGGCGTAAACGCTCATCAGGGTTGGTGGCCACAGGGTGCTGAGCACGTTCCAACAAGGGCAGGTCGTTGGGCGAGTCGGAGTAGAAACTCATCTCCACATCGTTCCAGTCCAGGCCGCGTGCATCAAGCCACTGCTGCACGCGCTGCACCTTGCCTTCACGGAAAGAAGGGGTGCCTTTGATTTCGCCGGTGATCCATCCGCTCGCGTCGCGCTCAAGCTCGACTGCGATCAGCTCACTGACCCCGAAGGCTTGCGCGATGGGTCGGGTTACAAATTCGTTGGTAGCCGTCACGATCATGACCAGGTCTCCCGCCGCCTGGTGAGTGCGTACCAGATCAAGTGCTGCGGGACGGATGTTGGGCGTGATGACTTCACGCATGTACCGGGCATGGGCCTGCTCAGCCACTTGTGGTCCTTGCAGTCGAAGTGCCTGAGTGGCAAAGCGCACGTAGTCGTGAATGTCCAGCGTACCGGCCTGGTAGTGAGCATAGAACTCGTCGTTGCGCTGCTTGAAGCTGTCTGCCTCGGTCCAGCCCAAGGTGATGGTGAATGCACCCCACGAATAGTCGGAATCGATGGGCAACAGCGTGTGATCCAGATCAAAAAGGGCCAGTTTCATTCGTTTTCCAGCATGGATTTGAGCAAAGGGATGGTGATGGCCCGACGGGTTTGCATGGCGTACTGGTCCAGATTGTCGAGCAGCTGCATGAGGCTGGAGAGTTCTCGCGAGAATCGGTTGAGCATAAAGGACATGACCTCATCGCTCAAAAACAGGCCTCGAGCGTCTGCGGCCTGTCTGAGGACGGCACGTCGCGCTTCATCATCGGGCACCTGCAAGCTGTACACATGGCCCCAGCCCAGACGGGTACGCAAGTCATCGCGTAACTGCAGCTGCATGGGCACGACGGCACCCGCAGCCAACACCCAGCGGGCATCGCCACTGACGGGCGTGAGGGCATTGACGAACCAGTTGAACGCCATGTGCTGTTGTTCGGCGTCAAACAAGTGCACATCGTCCAGGATGACGACACGCCAGTTTTCATCAAATTCAGGGGGATGGCGCATCTGTGCGTCCATCCAGCCAGCAGCCACGCCGTGCTCACGCAAGGCCAGATACACGGCCCGCAACAGGTGCGTTTTGCCGCTGCCCTCCCCACCCGAAATATAGGTCGGCACTGGAGCGCGTGCGCCGTCTTGTGTCCACAAACGAAGGTGATTGAGTACCGCCTCGTTGCCCACAGCGACAAAGTTGTCCAGCGACGGCTCGGGGGTCAGGCCTATGTCCAGCGTGAGTTGCTTCAAGCCTCGCCCTCGTGCGCGGCCTGATAAAGGGGACTGCGCAAATACCGAGTTCGCAACCTTCGCAAGGCTACCAACAACACCGCGCTCACCGGTAGAGCCACCAGCACGCCCACAAAACCCATCAATTGCCCAAAGGCAAGCAAGGCAAAAATCACGGCCAAGGGGTGCAGGCCCACCCGCTCACCCACCAAGCGTGGAGTGAGGAAGAAACCTTCAATCAACTGGCCACTGCCGTAGACCACGGCCACCATGGTGAGCGCCTCGGCCACAGGCATTTGCAGCACCCCCGCCATCAGCGCCAGCACCAGACCCATGCCGAAGCCAAGGTAGGGGACCAAGACGGCCAAGCCCGTGAACACCCCAATAGGCCAGGCCAGCTCCAAACCAAACAGGCGCAGCCCAACCGCGTAATACAAAGCCAACACCACCATGACCAGGGATTGACCCCGCAGGTACTGTCCAAGCACTTCATCCACCTCGAACAGCAAGCTGTCCAGCGCTGGGCGCCAGGCCGGAGGAATCAATAAATGCACCTGCTCGGAGAGACGACCCCAATCCTTGAGCAGGAAAAACAGCGCGACGGGCACCAGCACCACGTGGCCCATGACAGCCAGTGCAGCACTGCCTCCGACTTTGAGCGACGACACCAAGGGCTTGAGCCAATCCTGGCGGTTGTCGTTCAGGTAAGACAGCAGTTGAGCCTTGAGTTGCGAAAAATCCAGCGCCATCGGCAAACCCATTTGACCCAAGAACTGCTCTAAAGCCACGCTCATGCGGTCCAAAATAACCGGCAGTTGCTGCTGGATGAGGGGCAACTCCTTGACCAGCACCGGCACCAGGAGCGTCAGCAACCCCAGCAAGGCCAGCAAAGCCACACCTTCGAGCAGCAACGCCGCCAGCCAGCCCGGCAAACCCAGTGCCTGTAGTTTTTTGGCTGAGGGCTGCAAGGCATAGGCCAACACAGCCGCCACGATAAAGGGGGACAAGACAGGTGCCAAGGCCCACACCAGCAGCACAGCCAGCGCAGCAAGGGCGCCCCAGCCAAGCCAGCGTGACAGTGAGGGGTTAGAGGTCATGAACGTTATGTTTGAAGAAAAAGCCGGCGCACGCGCCAAGCTGTTTTGGGTAAACCCTTAAAATTGAGCTTGATTTTAGTCTGCCCACCGTTTATCGGGCCCCATCGACCCTGAATAGACCTGCACATTTGCGGGCCCCCTCATGAGCCAAACACCTCTCTCCTACAAAGACGCCGGCGTGGACATCGTTGCTGGCGACGAACTGGTCGAACGTATCAAGCCCCTGGCCAAGAAGACCATGCGCGAGGGCGTGCTGGCCGGCATCGGCGGCTTTGGCGCGCTGTTTGAAGTACCCAAACGTTACAAGGAGCCGGTGCTGGTGAGCGGCACCGACGGCGTCGGCACCAAGCTCAAGCTGGCGTTTGAGTGGAACATGCACGACACCGTGGGCATCGATCTGGTGGCCATGAGCGTCAACGACGTGCTGGTGCAAGGCGCCGAGCCCCTGTTTTTCCTGGACTACTTTGCCTGCGGCAAGTTGGATGTAGACACCGCTGCCGCCGTGGTCGGCGGCATCGCCAAGGGCTGTGAATTGTCCGGTTGCGCCCTGATCGGCGGCGAAACCGCTGAAATGCCCGGCATGTACCCCGCTGGCGAATACGATCTGGCCGGCTTTGCCGTCGGTGCAGTCGAAAAGAGCAAGATCCTGACCGGTCAAAGCGTGCAAGCCGGTGACGTGGTGCTGGGCCTGGCCTCGGCGGGCGTGCACTCCAATGGCTTCTCGCTGGTGCGCAAATGCATCGAGCGCGCAGGTGCCAGCGCCCCGGCCATGCTGGACGGCAAGCCCTTCAAAGCCGCAATCATGGAACCCACGCGCCTTTACGTGAAAAACGTGCTGGCCGCGCTGGCCGCCCACCCCATCAAGGCCCTGGCCCACATCACTGGCGGCGGTCTGCTGGAGAACATCCCCCGCGTGCTGCCCGAAGGCTTGGCGGCCCACCTGCACAAAGGCAGCTGGCCACAAACCGAGCTGTTTGCATGGTTGCAAGAAACGGCCGGCATTGATGACATCGAGATGAACCGCACGTTCAACAACGGCATTGGTATGGTGGTGGTGATTGCCGCTGACCAGGCTGAGGCATGCGCTGCCACGCTGCGTGCGGCTGGCGAGACGGTCTACACCATCGGCAACATTGCACCGCAAGGCACTGGTGCGCAGGTAGTGGTGGCTTAAAGACCCGCCTCGCCTGCAATTTCTTTGATGCGGGCTGCCAGAGCCCCGTGGTCTGCGGCCAGGGGCTCGGCATCCAGATAGGCTTGCAAATCGGCCAAGGCCTGGCCGGCATGGCCCAGCTCCGCATGCACCAGACCACGGTCCCTGCGTTCTGCCCAAGCCTCTGGCCACAACACCAGAATGCGGTCAAGGACCGCCAGACACGCAGTCCAGTCCTGCTGGGTTTGATAAATCTCCTTGAGATTACGCAACATGCGGGTAAGGATGTCGCGTGGTGGGCAGCTTTGCAGATACAGCCCCAGCGGGGTTTCACCCTCGTCCAGATCGGGCTTGAGCATTTGATCGTCTTGATCACGGAAGGGCTCCAGACGCTCTGCTAAATGTTCAATACCCAATGACTCGCCCGAGGCTGGATCCAGCACCACCAGGCCACTTTCCAGCGCCACCTTGACCAGGAAATGCCCCGGAAAGGCAATCCCTCTCGCATTCAGACCCAATTCTTGCGCCAACTCCAGCCAGACCACAGCCAGCGAGACTGGTATACCGCGACGAGTACGCAGCACCTCGGACACAAAGCTGTTGCGTGGCGCGTAGTAGTCATTGGCATTGAGGCCAAAGCCCATGTCCTTGTAGAACACATGATTGAGCACAGCCAGGCGGGTCAAGTCATCGGCGCCATTGACCATGCGGTTGCGCACACGCTCAACCATGCGCTCAACCTCTTCAAGCACCAGTTCGATATCGAGCTCTGGCTCCTCGATCTGTGCAATGCTGGCGGCCGCTTCCAGCAAAGGAAAGTGTTCGTCGCTGACCACCAAAGACGCAAAGTAGTCCAGTGGCGAAGGGGCTTGATCAAAATTGGGCATGTTCATGGCGCTCACCTGCTCACTCACCTACGAACAAAGGCTTGCCGGCGCACACCCGACAGCCACAACACAGCAAAGTACACCAGGGCACTGACCACCAGCACGCCCAGCATCCAGCCCAGACGATGCAAGGGCTGCGATTTGAGTTGCACCCAGTCCAGGGCGCGTGCAGCCCACCACAGCCACACCCCCAAGGCTGCCGTGGACAGCGACACTTGCAGTGTAAAACGTGTCCAGCCCGCTTGGGGCATGTAACGTTTCTGACGCAGCAAGCCTGTCAACAACCAGCCTGCATTGATGAGAGCACCCACACCAATAGACAAAGCCAGCCCAGCGTGGGCCAGCCAGGGCACAAACACCAGGTTCATGCATTGGGTCAGTACCAGCACCACCATGGCAATGCGAACAGGCGTGCGAATGTCCTGGCTGGCGTAGTAACCCGGCGCCAGCACCTTGATGGCCACCAGCCCCATCAAACCCAGACCGTAGCCCATTAGCGCCAAGGTGGTTTGCTGCACATCGATCGCCGTAAAGGCGCCATAGTGGTAAAGCACCGAAACCAGTGGCTGTGCAAACACCAGCAGGGCCAACGCGCAGGGCAAAGCCAGCAGCAGCACCAGACGCAGTCCCCAGTCAAGCATGGCGCTGTAGGACTGCACATCGCCACGGGCACGCGCGGCGGCCAGCTGAGGCATCAGCACGACTCCTAATGCCACGCCCAGCAAGGCGGTTGGAAACTCCATCAAACGGTCGGCATAGCTCAACCAGCTGACACTGCCTTCATGCAGATGTGAAGCGATTTGGGTATTGATGAGCAAGGACACCTGAGCCACCCCTACGCCCAACAAAGCCGGGGCCATCAAGCGCAGCACCTCGCGAGTAGCCGGGCTGCGCCAGGCTTGCGCAATTGCCTGTGCGCTCATGGCGATGCTAGGCAGGAGCTGTAAGCGCTTGAGTGCTGGCCATTGCATGGCCAACTGAAGGGCGCCACCGACCATGACCCCCACAGGCAAGGCATAAATAGCGGGCAGGCCCATGCGTTCAAACGTCGGCGCGCCCCACCATGCGGCCACAATCATGCACACATTGAGCAAGACCGGGGTAGCTGCTGGAACAGCAAATCGTTTCCAGGTGTTGAGAATTCCCGCCGACAAAGCAACCAAGGACATGAAACCGATGTAGGGAAACATCCAACGGGTCATGTGCACCGCGGCCTCATAGCCCGTAGGACTTTGACGTAACCCGCTGGCAAGGGCCCACACCAGCACAGGTGCAGCCAGCACGCCGACGATGGACAGCACAAGCAACGCCCAAAACAAGCACGTCGCCACGTTGTCAATCACTTCACGGGTGGCATCGTCGCCTTCACGGGCACGGTGCCCAGCCAGCACAGGCACAAAAGCCTGGCTGAAGGCCCCCTCGGCAAACAGGCGACGAAACAAATTAGGAATGCGAAATGCCACATTGAAGGCATCGGTCAACGCACTGGCCCCGAAAATGGAGGCAACCAACAACTCCCGCACCAGGCCCAGCACTCGGGAGGCCAGCGTCAGAAGAGACACGACAGAGGCAGATTTGAACAAGCTCACGTGCGCAGTGTAGCGGCTTGGCAAAGGCTTGGCCGGGCTAGATGGCCTGGTTTTCTGGCACCTGCTACAATAATTGGCTTTGCTGACAACATCCTCAGACCCCAAGGAATAAATCATGGCATCTGGTAAGCCCAAGAAAAAGAACCCCCGTCTGGCCTCTGGCCGTAAACGCGTCCGCCAGGACGTCAAGATCAACGCCGCCAACTCTTCGCTGCGCTCCAAGTACCGTACCGCCGTGAAGAACGTGGAAAAAGCTGTTGTGGCCGGTGACAAGACCAAAGCCGCCGAACTGTTTGCAAAAATGCAAGCTGTGGTGGACAGCATTGCTGACAAAGGCATCTTCCACAAGAACAAGGCCGCTCGCGACAAGAGCCGTCTGTCCGCCAAAGTCAAGGCCCTGGCCTTGGCCGCAGCCTGATCCCCTCTAAAGGATCACAGCCCGGCAGGGCCCTCCCTGCCGCCGTTTGAATCGGGTGCGCTGTCAGCAAAAAAACAAAAACCGCCTTCGGGCGGTTTTTTCGTTTCAGGGCTTATTTGACCGCTGGGGGATCCGGAATCAAACAGGCCTCGACCACCTGCAGGTGGTTGTCTTTGGCGAAGTTCATCACGAAGTCCCAAGCCATGGGTTCGTGGTCCTGCAAGTCACGGTGGACCACCACGCACTTGATGTTGCCCATCGATGTGGGAATGCACCACGGCGAGTAGCTCAGGTGGCTGCCTGGGCAAGCGCCGCCGGGGCGAAAGGAACTCATGACGCCTGCCAGACGCTCCGCCCAGTCGCTGGGGCGAAAGGTTCTGCCATCAAGGGTAATGCCCTGGATGAAAACTTCTTTGGCAGTGTTGGAGACCATCGGGTAGAGGGGTAGAACGTATGGCGTAAGCGCATGGGATCGCCACACGCAGCTCGATGGCAGGTATTGTATCTTATATAAGACTTGAAACTCAGTGGTAACCCGAATGGCACAGGGTTTTAGACACAGGATGCGTGGGCCATGGCAGCTTCACGAATGCCTCTAAAATCGCGTTTCAACGGCCCTCTTTCGTTGGGCCGCTTTTATTTGCACCGGAGTATTTGCATGTCCGCCTTCATTGAAGCCGCTTCGCCGCACACCATGAACACCTACGGGCGCCTGCCGATCGCGCTCGAACGTGGCCAAGGCTGCCGCGTTTGGGACGTCAATGGCAAGCAATACCTCGATGCGCTGGCCGGCATCGCTGTCAACACTCTGGGCCACAACCACCCCAAGCTTGTACCAGCCCTGCAAGACCAAGTGGCCAAAATCATCCATAGCTGCAACTACTACCATGTGCCCAACCAGGAAAAGTTGGCGGCCAAGTTGGTAGAGCTGTCGGGCATGACCAATGTCTTTTTCTGCAACTCAGGCCTTGAAGCCAACGAAGCCGCCATCAAGCTGGCGCGCAAGTTTGGTCACGATAAAGGCATAGGCTTTCCAAAAATCGTGGTCTACGAAAAGGCATTCCATGGTCGCTCGCTGGCCACGCTGAGCGCCACGGGCAACGCCAAAATCCAAAAGGGGTTTGAGCCGCTGGTCGAGGGCTTTATCCGCGTACCCGTCAACGACATCGACGCCCTGAAGGCTGCCACCGCCAATGACCCCAACGTGGTCGCCGTGTTCTTTGAAACCATTCAGGGCGAAGGTGGCGTCAACCCCATGCGCACCGAGTATTTGCAGCAGGTGCGCACCTTGTGCGACGAAAAAGACTGGCTGCTGATGATTGACGAAGTGCAGTGTGGCATGGGCCGCACCGGCAAATGGTTTGCCCACCAATGGGCTGGCATCGTGCCCGACGTGATGCCGCTGGCCAAAGGCCTGGGCTCGGGCGTGCCGATTGGCGCGGTCGTGGCCGGCCCCAAGGCTGCCCATGTGTTCCAGCCGGGCAACCATGGCGGCACGTTTGGTGGCAACCCGTTGGCCATGCGCGCCGGGGTCGAGACCATCCGCATCATGGAACAAGACGGTTTGATGGCCAATGCCGTCACAGTTGGCGCTCACCTGAAAGCTGTCCTTGAACAAGCCCTGAGTGGGAAGGCTGGTGTCAAGGAAATTCGCGGCATGGGTCTGATGCTGGGCGTCGAGCTGGACAAGCCGTGCGGCGTGCTGACCAACCGCTGCGCGGAGGCTGGCCTGCTCATCAGTGTAACGGCCGACAGCGTGGTGCGTCTGGTGCCCCCGCTGATCATGACCATCGCCGAAGCCGATGAAGTGCTGGCCATTCTGGTGCCGCAAATTGAAGCCTTTCTTGCGGAGCAAGCATGACGATTCGCCACTACCTCCAGTTCACCGACTGCACGGCCGACGAGTATGCACACCTGTTTGCGCGGGCGGCCGAGATCAAGCGCAAGTTCAAGACTTACGAAAAATACCATCCGCTGGCTGACCGCACGCTGGCCATGATCTTCGAAAAGGCCAGCACCCGTACCCGCGTGAGCTTCGAGGCTGGCATGTACCAGCTTGGTGGCTCGGTGGTGCACCTGACCACGGGCGACAGCCAGCTAGGCCGTGCCGAACCGATTGAAGACAGCGCCCGCGTGATCAGCCGCATGACCGACCTGGTCATGATCCGCACCTTTGGGCAGGACAAGATCGAGAAATTTGCCTTGCATTCACGTGTGCCGGTCATCAACGGTCTGACCAACGAATTTCACCCCTGCCAGATCATGGCGGACATCTTCACCTACATTGAGCACCGCGGTTCCATCCAGGGCAAAGTGGTGGCCTGGGTCGGCGACGGCAACAATATGGCCAACACCTGGCTACAGGCAGCGGAGCTGCTGGGCTTTACCGTGCACGTAAGCACACCCCGAGGCTACGAAGTCAATGCCGAGGTGGCGGGCGTGAAAGGCAATGCACACTACAAGGTGTTCAGCGACCCGCTGGAAGCCTGTCGAGGCGCGGACCTCGTCACCACCGATGTGTGGACCAGCATGGGCTATGAAGCCGAGAACGAAGCACGCAAAGCTGCTTTTGCCGACTGGTGCGTGGACGAGGCCATGATGGCCGTGGCCAAGCCTGATGCGTTGTTCATGCACTGCCTGCCGGCCCACCGCGGCGAGGAAGTGACTGCCGAGGTGATTGACGGCGCGCAGTCCGTGGTGTGGGACGAGGCTGAAAACCGCATGCATGTGCAAAAAGCACTCATGGAGTTTTTGCTGCTCGGTCGCGTGAACGCCTGAACACAGTGACATGAGCCAGTGCACCAGCTGCGGGGCTTGCTGCGCCAGCTTTCGGGTGGACTTTTCTGTGTTCGAATACGAAGAAGGCGGCGGCTCGGTCCCGGCGGGCTTGGCCGCCCCGATAACGGAACACACCTGCCGCATGCGCGGCACCGACCACAGCCCACCGCGCTGTGCAGCGCTGTATGGTCGCATTGGCGAGAAGGCTACTTGCGGCATATACGAGTGGCGCCCCTCCCCTTGCCGTGAATTTGAAGAAGGCAGCGATGCGTGCCAACGCGCACGGCAACGGCACGGTTTGCCTCTGCTGCCTTAAAGCGCTGGTGCTTTAACCCGTACGCCCATACAGCCAGGGCACATCCATCAAGCGCGCGCCCAGCAACCACAAAGACAGGTTACGTCCCCGGGCCACAAGACCTTGGGCGTGGAAGATATCGCCGTTGCGAATGGCCCGTGCTTGTACCCGTGCGTTTCGGACCCAGCGCTGACTGGCGTACTGCGCCAAGCGTTGCTCGACAGAACCGTCTTGCGTCCAACACTTTGCCAACGCCTGGGCGTCTTCAATCGCCATGCCTGCGCCCTGAGCCAGATACGGACGCATGGGGTGTGCGGCATCGCCCAGCAAGGCCAGGCGGCCTTGCGCCATTTGGGTTGCACTGCTCAGCGGTGGGCGGTCGTGCAAAGCCCACAAACGCCAGCTCGGCACAACGTCCAAACGTTCACGCAGAGATGAACAGACCACCCCCAAACCCGCCCGCAGCCCTTGTTTAACGGCAGCCTGGTCCCAGTCTTGCGGGTTTTGCGGCTTGGCGCCATGCACGATGACCACGATGTTTTGCCCCTGCCCTGCCTGCACCGGGTAATGCACCACATGCACTTTGGGGCCCATCCACACCGTCACTTGGTCGGTGCGCAAATGCGCGGGCAAGTCCACTTGCGAGATCATGGCGCGGTAGGCCAGTTGCCCCGAAAAGCGCGGCTCATCAGAAAGTCCCATGGCTTGACGGGTCAGGCCCCACAGTCCGTCGGCACCCAGCAGCGCCTGGCTGTGCATGTGCCAGGCTGAGCCGTCGGCACGCAAACCTTGCAGTTGCAGACCGCTGTCGGTTTGCAGCACCTGCTGCAGTTGATGCCCCAGGGACACCTTGGCACCAGCCCCCAAAGCGGCCTCAGCCAACAAGGCATGCAGGTCGGCGCGGTGAATGCTGACGTAGGGTGCGCCATAAACGGCTTGCGTACGCTCACCCAAAGGCAGCTCGCCCACGACACGGCCACTGCGGGCATCACGCGCCTGAAGGCGTTTGGGAAAGGCCGCCACAGCATTTAAAGCATCGTTCAAGCCCCAGGCTTGCAAAATGCGCGTGACATTCGGGCCGAGCTGAATACCCGCCCCGACCTCGGAAAATGTCTCGGTGCGTTCAAGCACCTGCACAGGCAGCCCCTGTCGCGCCAACGCAAACGCTGCAGCCAGTCCACCAATGCCCGCCCCTGCAATCACCATGTCTGTCTTGACCATGGGCCGATTGTGCCTGCTGTGATGCCAAGCGGCGCCAAACATCGGACAATACGGGTATGACCTCGATCAAAGCCCCCGAACTTTTACTTCCTGCCGGCTCGCTGGACAAAATGCGCGCCGCCTATGCTTTTGGCGCCGATGCGATTTACGCTGGCCAGCCGCGTTACAGCCTGCGCGCCCGCAACAACGAATTCCGCCTGGAGCAACTGGCCCAAGGCATCGCCGAAGCTCACGCGCTGGGCAAAAAGTTTTTTGTCACCAGTAACCTGATTGCGCACAACGACAAAGTGCGCACTTACCTGCGTGACATTGAGCCGGTGATCGAGATGAAGCCGGACGCTCTGATCATGGCCGACCCTGGCCTGATGATGATGGTCCACGAGAAGTGGCCGGAGGTGCCCATCCACCTTTCAGTACAGGCCAACACCACCAACTGGGCCACCGTGAAGTTCTGGCAGAAAATGGGTGTGAGTCGCATCATTCTGAGCCGGGAGCTGAGTCTGGACGAAGTGGAAAAAATCCGCCAGGAATGCCCGGACATGGAAATCGAAGTGTTTGTGCACGGCGCCCTGTGCATTGCCTACTCCGGGCGCTGCCTGTTGTCGGGTTACTTCAACCGCCGCGACCCCAATCAAGGCACCTGTACCAATGCCTGCCGCTGGAATTACGCCACCAGCGAGGCCACCGACCAAACCGACAGCGGCGAAGTGCTGCCCGTCAAGATGGAGGGCGACTTCAATTTCGCCAGCGAACAGGAAAGCGCCGACAAGGCGTTTTCGTCTTGCGGTGATGGCCAGCGGCATCCGGCGGCTGACAAGGTTTACCTGATCGAAGAAGCCAACCGCCCCGGTGAACTCATGCCCATCATGGAAGACGAGCACGGCACCTACATCATGAACAGCAAGGACCTGCGCGCCGTCGAGTTGATTGAGCGTCTGGTCAAAATTGGTGTGGACTCGCTCAAGATCGAAGGCCGCACCAAGAGCCTGTATTACGTCAGCCGCACCGCGCAGGTCTATCGCCGGGCGATTGACGATGCTGTGGCTGGCCGGCCCTTCAACCC
>JALRIL010000157.1 GCA_023255445.1 Limnohabitans sp.
CAGGCCATCACGCGCTCGATCGCGGACCAGGCCCGCACGATCCGCATTCCGGTGCACATGATCGAAACGATCAACAAGATGAACCGCATCTCGCGCCAGCACTTGCAGGAATTTGGTTTTGAACCCGATGCCTCCATCCTGGCTGAGAAGATGGAGATGCCCGAGGACAAGATCCGCAAGATCATGAAGATCGCCAAGGAGCCGATCTCGATGGAAACCCCCATCGGTGACGACGACGACAGCCACCTGGGCGATTTCATTGAGGACACCATCCACACCGCGCCCATCGAAGCGGCTCTGCAGGCGGGTCTGCGCGATGTCGTCAAAGACATCCTGGACAGCCTCACCCCGCGCGAAGCCAAGGTGCTGCGCATGCGTTTCGGTATCGAAATGTCGACCGATCACACGCTCGAAGAGGTGGGCAAGCAGTTTGACGTGACTCGTGAGCGGATTCGTCAGATCGAAGCCAAGGCGCTGCGTAAGCTCAAGCACCCCAGCCGCAGCGACAAGCTGCGAAGCTTCATGGACACCAACTGATCGTTGTCGTTTTGCATAAAAAAAGGCTCCCCGCGGGGAGCCTTTTTCATGCCTCCTTGGAGGCCTGTCCCCAGTAGTGGTAAGTCAAAGGGCGAGGTCCCGGTACATAACCTTGTTGCAGATCGGCAGTGTGCAGACCGGCATCACGCAGCAGCAAAGGCACATCGCGATCAAGATGGCAGCCTCCAGCCAGTGGCATCCACAAGGGCTGCAAACGGTCTTGCCATTTGGCCACCTCAGCTTCAGGCGAGCGGCCATGCTCGCAAAACAGGAATTGGCCACCCGGCTTGAGCACGCGCCGCACCTCGTGCAATGCGGCCACGGGGTCCGGGATGCTGCACAAAGTGTAGGTGCACACAACCGTGTCAAAACTGTCGTCAGGCACTGGGAGCTGCTCGGCTGAAAGCCCCATCAGCTCGACTGACAAGCCCGCCTGATGGCTACGCCTTTTGGCCAGACTGTGCATCTGCAAGGCGGGATCTACACCAACCAGTTGTGTGAGCCGCGATCGGTCATAAAAAGGCAGATTGCGCCCGGTACCCATGCCAATTTCCAGCACACGACCATGCGCCAGCGGCACCAAAGCACGGCGTTTGGACTGAACCATGGGCAGGCCACAAGCGATGTCAATCATCCAGGGCAGGATCACCCTGTCATACCAGTTCATGCCTGCCCTCCTTTCGGTTTCAGCCTTTCTTGGCCACCAGCGTCAGGATATCGTAGCTGGCCACCAACTCGCCAAGTTGGTTGGTCACCTCCACATCCCAGGCCACCACGCCCTGGCCCACGCCGTTGGCATCTTTCTTTTGGCGGTCGATCTTGCGCTTGGCCGTCAAACGAGCCTGGATGGTGTCGCCAATGCCCACCGGCTTGACGAAACGCAGCGTGTCCAGACCGTAGTTGGCCAGCACCGGGCCGGGCGCGGGCGACACAAACAGGCCCGCAGCGGCCGACAGCACGAAGTAACCGTGCGCGATGCGCTTGCCAAAGGGCGAGTCTTTGGCTGCGATCTCGTCAAAGTGCATGTAGAAATAGTCGCCCGACAGACCACCAAACGCCACGATGTCGGCCTCGCCCACAGTGCGGCGGTGGGTGAGCAAGCTCTCGCCGATCTGCAGGTCTTCAAAGTAACGACGGAAGGGGTGGACCTCGGTCTCGATCAGTTTGGCGCCGCGCATGTACTCGCCCGTGACGGCGGCGATCATGGTGGGTGAGCCCTGCAGCGCGGTGCGCTGCATCAGGTGCTTGACGGCGCGGATGCCGCCCAGCTCTTCACCACCGCCTGCGCGGCCGGGGCCGCCGTGTTTGAGCGGCGGCAGGGGCGAGCCGTGGCCGGTCGATTCGACCGCCGATTCGCGGTCGAGGATGTGCAGGCGGCCATGCAAGGCAGCGGCCACCGGAATCATGCGGGCCGCAGTCTGAGGGTCTTTCGTCACCAGCGTGCCGACCAAGCTGCCCTGGCCGAGTGCGGCCAGTTGCAGGGCTTCGTCGATGCCGTCGTAGGGCATGAGCGTGCTCACGGGACCAAAGGCTTCCACATCGTGCACGCTGTCGGTTTGCAAAGGTTTTTGGCACAGCAGCAGCGTGGGCGGGAAGAAGGCACCGCCCTCCACGCCCTGCCCCACTGGCGAGAAGTCGGCACCACCGCCAAACACCAATTCGGCGCTTTGGCGCAGCAGGGCCACGCGCTCGGCCACGTCGGCCTGCTGCGAATGCGAGGCCAGTGCGCCCATCTTCACGCCTTCAACAGACGGGTCACCCACCACCACCTTGGCCAGACGGGCCTTGAGCTTTTCGGCTACAGCATCGAGGTGCTGGCGCGGCACGATGGCGCGGCGGATCGCGGTGCACTTCTGGCCGGCCTTGACGGTCATTTCGCGGGCGACCTCTTTCACGAACAAATCAAACTCTTCGTCGTCGGGCGTGACATCGGGCGCGAGGATGGCGCAGTTGAGCGAGTCGGCTTCGGCGTTGAAAGGGATGCTGTGTTTGACCACGTTGGGGTGGACACGCAGCATGGCGGCGGTGTCGGCCGAGCCGGTGAAGGTCACCACGTCCTGGCCGTTCAGGCGGTCGAGCAGGTCACCGGTGGAGCCGATCACCAGCTGGAGTGAACCGGCAGGCAGGATGCCCGATTGCTCGACCAGGCGCATCATGGCTTCGGTCAGGTAGCTGGTGGACGAGGCGGGTTTGCCAATGCAGGGCATGCCGGCCAGGAAGCTCGGCGCGAATTTTTCCAAGAGGCCCCAGATGGGGAAGTTGAAGGCGTTGATGTGCACCGCGATGCCGCCACGGGGTACCAGGATGTGTGTGCCCGCAAAACCACCCTTTTTGCCCAGCGGAAAGGCCGGACCTTCGTGGATCAGGTTGCCACTGGGCAGTTCGTTGCTGCCCATGCTCGAATACGCAAACAGCGTGCCCGCACCGCCTTCGATGTCGACCCAGCTGTCGGCACGCGTGGCACCGGTGTGGGCCGAAATCGCGTACAGCGTTTCCTTGTGCTCGCCCAGGTACTTGGCCAGGGCCTTGAGGCGCTGGGCGCGTTCCTGAAAGTCCAGCTTGAGCAGGTTGGGCAGGCCGACGGTGCGGGCGTAATGCACCGCGTCGCCAAAGTCGATAGCCTCGGCATGGGTCTGGGCGACGGTGGTGCCGTTGATGGCGCTGCGCAGCGACTGCGCGCCTTGCTGGCCGATCCAGCGACCGGCAATGAAACTCTGCAAAACGTGGGACATGGAATAGGCTTTCTCAATTAACCGACCAAACGGTCGGGGAATTTTATGCGCATTTACCCATGCCACCCCAACAAACGGGACAGGGATTTCCCCCTGTTCCGTGATGGTTGACGCTTGTGATGCTCAGGCAACTTCGAAAGCCATCAGGCCCGTCGCCGTGTTGGAAATCGGGATGTGGTAGTTGCGGTGCACTTCCTTGACGCGCGGGCCGGCGGCTGACAAAGCCGCACGCATGGCCAGCCACATCAGCAGCTCCACGCCTTGCGTACCGGTCTTTTCCACCAAGTCCAAGCTGCTGAATTGGGTCGCCCATTCAGGGTTGCTGACCAGGCTGTCCATGAACTGCAGGTCAAACGCCTTGTTGATGAAGCCAGCACGCTCTCCATCGAGCTGGTGGCTCAGACCGCCCGAGGCCAGCACGGCAACTTTTTTGTCGCTGTCCCAGGCTGCAATCGCTTCGCCCACCGCCTTGCCCAGCGCATAACAGCGTTTGGCTGAGGGCAGCGGGAACTGCACGGTGTTGATGTTGACCGGCACGATGGTCACCGGCGCCTCGCCCTCGGGCCAAAACAACTTCAGCGGCAGGGTACAGGCATGGTCAACCAGCATTTCCTGACAAGTCACAATGTCAAAGTCTTGGGCCACCAAATGGTTGATGATCTGCCAAGACAGATCCACCTCTCCCTTGAAGGATGGCAGCGTCGGGATGCCCCAACCCTCGTCGGCGTTGTCGTACTGGGCCGCAGCGCCCACGGCGAAGGTAGGCATTTTGTCAAGGAAGAAGTTCAGGCCGTGGTCGTTGTAAAAAATGACCATCACATCGGGCTTGTGCTCGCCCAGCCACTTTTGTACGGGCGGGTAACCGGTAAAAAACGGGGCCCAATAGGGGTCGGCCTGCAGGCCCTTGTGGATGGCGCCGCCAATGGCAGGGATGTGAGATGAGGCGAGGCCGCCGATGAGTTGTGCCATGGTGAGTGTTCCTTGTGATCAGCCGGCGTAAGCCTTGAGCTTGGCCTTGAATGCGTCTTTGCTCATGCCCGTCTGCTGAGCGCCGATGTCCTGCATGTCCAGGCCAAAAATGCCTGCGAACTTGGCCAGGTAGTAAGCGTTTGCGCCGGCCGCGATCAACTGCAGCACCTGGCGAGAACGGATGGCGGCCTTCTGAGTCTCGGTCAGGCCGTACTGATTCATGTAGGCCTCTTCGTCATGCTTGAAGGCGGCACGATTGGCGGCCTCGTTGAACGAAAAGCACATCTTGTTGAGGGCGTAGCCCTTGCGGGCCGAGTCGCCATCAAAGGGGGTCGTGCCTTCAATGGTGCGTTTGTCCATGTCTGTTCTCCGATGAGGGAATGACAGTCAGTGTGACCCCGATATTCAATCGAATCAATCCATGAATTACCATGATATTCATGAATAAATTCGATTGGTCAGATCTCGATGGACGTTTGCTTCGCCTGCTGGTCACCGTGGTGGACACCGGCTCAGTGACGGCCTCCGCTCAACGTCTGGGCATCACACAGTCGGCAGTGAGCCATTTGCTGGACAAATTGCGAGGCATCACACAAGACCCCTTGTTCACTCGCTCGGGTCGAGGCATTGTGGCTACGACGCGGGCACGCGTCCTGGCAGATCGCGCACGGGATCTACTGCTGAAGCTAGAGCGTTTTACTGAGAATGAGACCTTTGACCCCTCCCGTTGGCAAACCACCTTCACCATTGCAGCCAATGACTTCCAGCGCGATGCTTTGTTGCCCGCACTGATGCAGAGTTTGCGCACGCAAGCGCCGCAGCTGGTGCTGCGCGTCATGCCTTCCGATGTACCGCATGCCGACATGCTGCGCCAGCAGCAATGTCAACTGATCATCAGCCCGCGTCCACCTGAAGGCACCGACGTGATGCAAAAACGATTGTTTACCGATCGCTACCGGGTTTTTTACGACGCACAAGTGCGCCGCGCCCCAGCTTCACGCAAGGAATACCTGGCAGCGGAGCACATCAGCGTGATCTACAACCCACAGCGCATTCTGGAGCTCGACCGCGTCCTGCAAGACAAAGGCGTTCATCGCAAGTTCAGGATCCTGGTCCCGGGCTTCGCCGGCCTTCCCTCCTTCATGCGCGGCACCGACTTGCTCGCCACCGTGCCAGGCTTGCTGTCCGAACACCTGATGCGCGATCTGGCACACGTGGAAGTTCCTGTGCCCTGCCCCAGTTTGCCCATGTACATGGTCTGGCATCAACGCCATCAGCACGATCAGGCACATCGCTGGTTGCGCGACCAGCTACAGGACGTGGCACAACGTGTCATTCCAGGCGCGTCTCCCTCGCGCTGACAGCCAAGCTGCGGCAGAATGAGCACCATGAAACTCTATAACTACTGGCGCAGCGGCACATCGCACCGCACGCGCATTGCACTTGAACTCAAGGGGCTGTCGGTCGACTATGTGGCCGTGCACCTTCTCAAGCAAGAGCATCTGCAAGATGCGTTTAAAGCCGTCAACCCACAGCAACTGGTGCCCGCTCTGGACACCGGCGAGGAGGTATTGATTCAATCACCAGCCATCCTGGAGTGGCTGGAGGAGAAATATCCAACACCAGCACTGTTGCCCCAAGACCCGCAACAACGCGCCAAGGTGCGGGCATTGGCTGCCATCATTGGTTGCGACATCCACCCCATCAACAACCGGCGTATTCTCGAATACCTTCGCCACACCTTTGGCGCAGACACCCCGACCATCAACGTCTGGGCTGGCACCTGGATCGGCGCCGGCTTTGACGCCTACGAAGCGTTACTGGCTGCAGATACCCAACGCGGTCGTTTCAGCCACGGCGACAGCCCCAGTCTGGCTGACTGCTACCTGATCCCTCAAATTGAAAGTGCACGTCGCTTCAAGGTGGACCTGACCCAGTGGCCTTTGATCATGGCTGTTGAACAAGCCTGCATGCAACTGGAGGCCTTCCAAAGGGCTGCACCAAGTCAGCAGCCAGACGCTGGCAGCTGATCAGAAAAAAGTTTCGGTATCGACTTCGCTATTGGCTTGGGCGTTGTAACGATCACCAGCTACCGTTCGTTCGTTGATCAGCGCCTCAACACGCGACATCAAGTCTGCAGACAGGCTGACTTCCGCAGCACCGAGGTCGTCCAGCAAATGTTCAACTGACGTGGTGCCGGGGATCGGGATCAAATCTTCGCCTTTGTGCAGCAGCCAGGCCAGCGCCAGCTGCGACGTGCTGCAACCGGCCTCCTGTGCCAGCGCGTTGTAGGCAGGCAGCAGCTTGAGGTTGGCGGCGTAGTTATCGGGTGCAAAGCGCGGCATGGTCCGGCGAATGTCCTTGGCATCCAAGCCAGCAATGTCCAGCGGACCACATAAAAAGCCACGCGCCACCGGGCTGAAAGGCACAAACGTCACGCCTAACTCACGACAAGCAGCAAGCACCGCAATTTCCGGGTTGCGCGTCCACAATGAATATTCGGTCTGGACGGCCGTGATGGGGTGCTCGGCATGGGCCTTGCGCAAGGTACTCGCCGACACTTCAGACAAACCAATCGTGCGAATCTTGCCCGCACGCACCAGGTCGGCCAACGCCCCCACGCTCTCTTCAATGGGCACCTGCTTGTCCCAGCGGTGCAGGTAGTACAGGTCGATCACGTCCGTCTGCAAACGGCGCAAAGCGTCTTCGCAGGTCTGGCGGATCGTAGCGGGACGACCATCGATCACCCGCACCTTGGTGCCATCGCCCTTGTCCACGCCCTGCATGCCGCATTTGCTGGCGAGAATGAACTTGTTGCGGTGCGGCTTCATCACCTCACCGACTAGGGTCTCGTTCGCACCAAAACCATAAAGCGCTGCCGTGTCAAAAAATGTCACACCCGCATCCAGCGCTGCGAGCAGAACGCGCTCGCCTTGCTCGCGGGAGACAGGTGCGCCATAGGCATGGCTGAGGTTCATGCAACCCAGGCCGATGGCACTGACGGTAAAGGGACCAAGTTGTCGTGTTTGCATGGGCGCATCTTAAAAGCTTTTGGCGCGATTCAAACCGTTCAAGGTGCTCTTGCGCATAATCTGGTTATGTCGATCACAAGCCAAGACACAGCTACCCTGGAGCGCAAAGACTGGATTGCTGGCCTGGAAAAAGGGCTGGCCATCATTGAAGCCTTCGATGCTGATCATCCCCGGCTGACCGCCACTCAGGCGGGCAAACGTTGTGCCATGACGCGCACCGCTGCCAGCCGTTACCTCAAGACGCTTGTGCACATGGGCTATGCAGGCACAGACGGCAAGTTGTTCTGGCTGATGCCACGCATTCTCAAACTCGGTCACGCCTATCTGGAATCGGCGCGGCTGCCCCGGCTGGTTCAACCCTACCTGCAGCGCATCACCAATGGCACCGATGAGATCGCTTATTTGGCCATCCTCGATGGTGCCGAGACGGTGTACATCGCTCGCAGCAGCAATCACAGGTATATGACCTCCGGCTACCTGCCTGGCGCACGCATCCAAGCGCAAGTCACTGCTGCCGGGATGGCCATCATGTCAGCCATGGAGGAGCCCTTCATCAGCGGGTGGGTACAGCAGCACGAACTGCGGGCATTCACCCCCTACACCGTGGCCGACAAATCACAACTGCTGTCTGACTTGCAGCAATATCGCCGCCAGGGCTGGGCGCTTTCCGAACAGCAACTCGAGCTCAATTACCGCGGAATCGCCGTGCCTTTGCTGGACCGCAATAACACGGTCCATGGCGCCATTGGTGTGACAATGCCCATCAACAACGAAGATGCCGATCACGCGATCAAACGCATCCTGCCCGTGTTGCAGGACGCCGTACACGTCTTACGCAACCTGATATGAGCTTGGCGGCACCCAGCCCGGCATCTCCAGGGCTTTGATCAACCGCGTTTCCTGCGCCACGATCAGATGCTCGGAAGCCTTGAGATAGGCCGGGAAATCCGGGTGTGTATCCCGTGCCATACACCGACGCTCGTAATCAGCCAGGCTTTCATAACGCCACAAATGCACGAACTGGTTGAGCGGACCGACCTGGCTTACATAAAAACCCGCAGGATGCTCCAGCGTCTGCATCAATATGGGCATGGCCAGTCGATTGAACACTTCCAGGAACTCGGGCATCTTGCGCAAACGAATGGTGTAGATGCGGTGATCCACCAATGGACGCTCAAGGGCTTGGATTCGATCCATGTCTAGGCTCCTGCCTGGTCGGCAATATGGTTAGCAGTGACGTACGCAAAGGTCATGTTCGGACCATGCGTAATGCCCGCTCCAGGGTAATTGCCCCCCATGATGCTGGCGCGATCATTGCCTGCAGCATACAGACCTTCAATTGCCGAGCCGTCGGATCGAAGCACTTGCCCATGCACGGAGGTTTGAATGCCATCAAATGTTCCCAGATCGCCCATGATGACCTTGATGGCGTAAAACGGTCCTTTGCGCACCGGCGCTACACAAGGATTGGGTTTGTGATCCGGGTCTGCCAAATAGCGATTGAAACTCGTGCGTCCGCGTCCAAATTCCGGGTCTTCGCCGCGTTCGGCATGGACGTTGTAGGCTGCAACCGTGGTCTCAAGGCCCTGTGGATCGATACCTGCTTTATGGGCCAGCTCTGCCAGCGTGGCACCCTCCATCAAATAGCCATTTCGCAGAAACGAGCCTATAGGTAGTGGCGCTGGTTTGACGTAGCCCAGACCATACTTACGCAGCGTCTGTTTGTCGCACACCAGCCACATGGCCGTCTCGGGCAAGCTCTTGCAGGCCTCGATCATGGCCAAACCCACATCATGGTACGAGTTGGATTCATTGGTGAACCGACGACCGTTGCTGAGCACGCCAATGACGCCGGGCTTGTAGCGATCGAGCAAGTGCGGAAACACCCCGACCTCACCCCCCCCAAACTGGACTGGCGTGACAGGCATCCAGGCGGCACTGTCCACAAACCGGAGATCTACTGCCGCCCCGGCCTGCTCGGCCATGTTGACGCCATCGCCCGTATTGCTTGTTGGCGTTGGCGAAAGGTGTTGATGGCCGCGCCGCAAATGCGGGTAGGCCTGCGCAATGCGCTTGAGATCATGTGGAAAGCCCCCACTCGCCAGCACTACGCCATAGCGGGCTCGCATCAAGAGCCCAGCGCCTTCGGGCGTATGAACGCGCACGCCGGTCACGCGACCCTCGGTATGCTCCAGCGCAGTGACAGGATGAGACGTCCTGATGGGAATCTCCAGATCCAGCGCAGACTGCGCCAGACGCGCGGCCAATGCATTGCCGCTGGTCACCTGGATCGCTCGGCGATAAAGCAGCAGCTCCCGCAAATGATGGACCAACCTGCGCGCCACATACCAAGCCGAAGTCAGGGACTTTGTGGCCCTGAAAAAGTGTTTCAAGTCGGCGTTGGATGAATTGAACATCATGCCCATGAAGGTGATGGTCTTCAAAGGAAGCTTGAGTCGAGGCATGTCCTTGCCAAGGCCACGAATATCGTAGGGCTTGGCAAGAATCGAGCGACCAATGTCCACGCCCCCACCTACGTCCGGGTGATAGTCAGGATAGAGGGTGGGTACAAACTGCATGGCTGTCTGACTCTCCAGCATGTCCACCATTTTCGGACCGTTATCAATGAAAGTCTGGACGGCATGTTCGTCATAGAAACGCCCTGTCTCATTCATCATGTAGGCATGTACGGCCTGTGCAGAATCTTGAGGGTTTTGTTTGCGCCCATGGCTGCTCAGCGGAATCCACAACACGCCACCGGACAAGGCGGTCGTCCCGCCAAACACTGCCTCTTTTTCAAGGACACACACCTTCAGTCCACGCTTTTTGGCCACGATGGCACAGGTCAGCCCCGCAGCCCCCGAGCCCACCACAATCACATCAAATTCCTGGTCCATCGTTCTTCTCCTCTTATTTCGTCTGGTTGTAGCCGGGGCGAGGCACCATGTCCATCAACATGGACGACATGCCACCATCGACCGATATTTCTGCGCCATTGACATAGCCGGACCGATCACTGGCCAAAAAAAGCGCGACATTGGCAATGTCCACCGGCTCACCGATACGGCGACTGGCAGTGACGGCGGCACGCTTAGCCTCGAAGCCAGGTTCCTCGTAAAACCTTGCCGACAAGGCTGTGCGGATCATGCCGGGGCAAATGGCATTGCTGCGAAGGCCCAGGGGCCCCCATTCAGCAGCCAATTGACGCGATAACAACAGCACCCCCGCCTTGCCAGCGCTGTAGGCGCCACTGTTGGACTGCGGAAAGAGAGCAGAGATGGAGGCCACATTCACAATTGAGCCTTTGGCCGCTGAAAGCATGGACTTGAAGGCGCGTGCGCACAGCAGATACCCCGTCAGGTTGACAGCAAGTACGGCGTTCCAGTCTGCAAGTGACACTTCATCAAGGCTTGCGGATCGAAGCATGCCGGCGTTGTTGATCAAGGCATTGCACTGACCCCACTGCTTTTGAACGGCCAACGCTGCAGCCTGCGTTTGCAGCTCATCGGAAATATCACAACCGACCACCAAGGCTTGTGCACCTTGTGACTGCAGGGCCGCTGCAAGCTCTACGCAACCTGCCTCGTTACGGTCTAGCAATGCCACCTTGGCGCCTGCAAGAGCCAACTGTCGCGCCACCTCAGCGCCAATGCCGCTGGCAGCGCCCGTGACTGCGCACACTTTGCCTTTCAGTCCCAACCAATCGAGTGAATGCTCCATGCTGTCTCCTTGTGTCCATCATTTCGATTGTGGGCATGCATCCTTGGATGATGTTTGACGATTCCATCCAAGAATTGGACAATTCGAGCCAACTCAACACCATGCACATCCCTAAAGGCATACCCAACTACGACCTCTACGGTGACCAGGCGTCATCCGGGTGGAGCAATGCCTTCAACTTCGAATGGATCCCTCAGCGCTCGAGCCTGTACAACTGGGTCATTCAACCCCATCGTCATGAGGCCTTCTTGCAGGTCCTCTACCTGACACAAGGCGAGGTCCGCTTCCTGCTCGACGATGCACGACTGCATGGCGTAGCCCCATGCGTGCTGGTCATCCCTTCGGGTCATGTGCATGGCTTTGAATTCAGTACCGATGTCCAGGGCCCGGTGGTGACTGCTGGACAAAAGGCGCTGGAGTCTGTAGCCACCGTAGCCATGCCCGAACTGCTGGGCACTATCCGTACCCCCGTGCTGTTGCAACTGCAACAGGACATGCGTTACATGACGCAGTTGATGCCCCTGTTCCTTGCGCTTGAGCACGAATCACGCACCCACGGCATGGGCCATCAGGCGGCCGGCACAGCCTTGCTATTGGCTCTGATGATTCAGGTGCACCGAATGCGCCTGCAACTGAACCCTACACGCAACCACACCGAGCTGGCCTTGCCTCGCAAGACACGTCAGATCGAAAAATTCCGCGCCCTTCTGGACCAGGATTTCCGCGCCCATAAGTCGTTGCAACATTACGCACACGGCATGGGCGTCACCCCAGGCCAACTGTCTCGTTTATGCCGTGAGGTTCTGGGCATGTCTGGTCTGGATGTGATCAACGGGCGGCTCATTCACGAGGCTCAGCGCGAACTGATCTATACCCATCTACCGGTCAAGCAACTGGCTGCCGAGTTGGGCTTTGAGGACGACGCCTACTTCAGTCGATTTTTTCGCAAGCACACGGGCCTGAGCCCCAAAGCCTTTCGTGCACAGGCTTTATCCACCTTGAACAACAAGACATAAAAAAAGCCGGACCCGAAGGTCCGGCACGACACTCAAAAGTGCGCCCTCAAGCCCCAATGCGGTCGCGCATGCGCTTCCACCACTGCGTCTGGGTAACGACCGTCATGACCAGGGCGAACAACAACACCGCGGAAACCGGTGTGGTGAAAAATCCCGTGATGAATTCGGTCACATCGTTACCGTCAGAGAGCATGGTCTGACGGTAGCTGCGTTCCATGAGCGGCCCCAGAATCATGCCCAAAATGACTGGCCCCACCTGGAATCCATACATCTTGAGGAAGTATCCCAAAATACCAAAGCCCAGCATCCAGTAGACATCGACCGGGTTGTTGTTGATGGCATAAGCACCCACGGCCGAGAGCACCAAGATCAGGGGTAACAAAATCGGTTTGGGAGTCTCCACGATCTTTGCAAAAATCTTGATGCCTGTCAGGCCGAAGATCAACAGGAATATATTGGCCAGGCATAGCGAGCCGACCAAGAACCAGAACAGGTGCGGCGTCTCGATCATCAGCATCGGCCCCGGCTTGAGCCCGTGGATGTAGAGGGCACCAATGATCACGGCCGTCACCGCATCGCCAGGAATGCCCAAAGTCAGCATCGGAATATAGGCCCCACCGACAGCAGCGTTGTTGGCCGACTCAGGAGCAACCAGCCCTTCATAGGCACCATGCCCAAAGGGACGCGAGGGATTCTTGACTGTACGTTTGGCATGGTCATAAGCCATGAGCGCTGCAATATCACCACCCGCACCAGGCAAGGCACCCACGATGACCCCCAGCGCGGAGGTACGTGTGGCCAGCGGCAGGTATTTGCGTACCAGCCCCCAGGACGGGATGATCTTGCTCACGTTTTGTTTGACGGCCTTGAGCTTGATCTCATGAATCTGTGCGATCACTTCGGAAACGCCAAAGAAACCAATCATGGCTGCAATGTAGGAGATGCCAGCCGATAACTGCAGACTGCCAAAGGTCAGGCGCGGTTCACCCGTCAATTCGTCCAGTCCCACACAAGCCAGCAAGGCACCGAGGGCTCCAGAAAAAATGCCTTTTGACAAGGACTCACCGGAAAGACTGCCCACCAACAAGATGCCCCAAAGAGCCAGCAACAGGTATTCGCGCGGACCGAACTTGAGGGCGAACTCGGAGACTGCAGGTGCTGCGAGGGCCAGAACAAAAATACCGACAAAGCCGCCGAATACCGAAATCACAGTGGTCAGACCAATGGCTTGACCTGCTTCGCCCATCTTGGCCAAAGGGTAGCCGTCCATGCCGGTAGCGATGGCCGAAGGTGCACCAGGAATGTTAAGCAAGATGGCACTGCGCGAGCCGCCATAAACACCTCCAAGGTAAATGCCGGAAATCAGAGCCAGCGCTTCGTTGACTTCCCACTTGAATGTGAAAGAAATCAGGATAGACACCGCCATGGTGACCGACAGGCCTGGAATGGCGCCAATGTAAATGCCTGCAAACGTTCCAAAGGCCGTGAGTAACAGCATCTTGATGTCCATCCAGGACATCAGAAAGTATTGAAAAGATTGCATCATCGCAGCAACTCCGGTGTGTAGGCGCCCACCCAGGAGCCATCAGGCAAGACGACAGAGAAGGCCGTGCGAAAAACGATGAATATTGCCGCCAGCACCAGCAGCGAAATGCCTGCATTGAACATCAGGCGTTTACTGCCCAGCACGCGCATAGACAGCAGTAGGAAAATGTAGGATGTCAGCAAAAAACCTGTGCGCTCAAGCATGAGCATATACAGACTGACCAATCCGGCAAAAGCCACCAGTTGGGGCGGCGCCAGGCGCAAGACAAACAACTGGACCAAGGTCAAACCTTCTTCATTGTGAAGACGGCCTTTGACGGTTTGACGCAAACTCATCAAGCCCGTGATCAACATGGCTGCTGCGCAGACCATGGGGAACACGCCAGGGGCCGAAACAGACTCGAACCCAGAAATTTTGAAAGCGCTCCACAGCATAAAGGCGCTGAACGCCACGATCAAAGCCATGAAGGTCATTTCACCCGGCAAACGGGGATGACTGGTGTGCATGTGAGTTACCTTTAAAAACAAGCGGCGAGTAGAACTCGCCGCCTGAAACTGGTGATCAATACCCAGCCTTATGTCCGCATGGTCATGAGGCTGGGGGATTCCACTCAGGGCTTGGCAATACCCAATTCAGCAGGGTTCTTCTTGGCCACGCCAGCGCCCTGGTACAACCAGGCTGTGGTGGACTGGAACTTCTTGATGAATGCTTCAGCTTCAGCGCCGCCGATATTGAGCATGGTGGTGCCACGGCCCGTCATCATGTCGCGGTATTGCTTGTTGTCACCGGCTTTCTTGAAAGCGGCAACCAGCTTGGCCTTAACGTCATCGGGCGTTTCCTTGCGAACGAACACACCGTACCAAGAGCCCCAGGGCAGGTATTTGGTGATGCCGCGCAGCGAACCAGCGTCGGTCATCGGAGGAATACCCTGGAAAGCCTTGTTGTCTAGAACGCCCAGTGCTTTCAGACGACCCGCCTTGATGTGCTCAATAGCTGCACCCGAGGCGATGAAACCGATGTCCACGTGACCACCTTGCATGGCGGCGATGGCGGGGCCATCACCGGCGAAAGGCACCATCAAGGTCTGGAATTTGGTCAGCGTGCCCATCATGGCATTGACGGTGAACGGCACCGTTCCCTGGCCAGCCATGTACTGCTTGACCTTGTTGGGGTTGTTCTCGACAAAGCTCATCAGGTCCTGGGTGGTGTTCCAAGGGGCGTCAGGGCGAGCCACCAGCAAAATGGTGTTGGCCACAGCGGCGATGTTGATGGGGTAGAACTTGTCGTAGTCGAAATCGGCCACGCCCATCACACGGAACAGGGATTGCGGCTCGGCGCCCATCAGCAAGGTGTAGCCGTCAGCGGGTTGCTGCAGTACGTAGTTGGCACCAATGGAGCCTGCAGCACCGGGCTTGTTCTGCAAGACGATTTTCTTGCCCAGGGCTTCTTCAGCGTACGGGGCATAGCCACGCATGGCCACGTCGGTACCGCCACCTGCGCCCCACTGAATGACAGCGGTCACATCGCGCGAGGGATAGTTGTCAGCCATGGCCTGGCCTCCAACGGTCACGGCCGCAACGGCTGCCAAGGCGGCGCCGAGGAATTGGCGTTTCATTTTTTGCATGGTTGTCTCCATTTCAGTTTGACAAAAGTCCTCAAAACCCGGACTCGTAGGCATTGCCCGTTCAGCGAACATTGCATTGCAGACTGTAGGCCTAGACAGGCATCTACACACAATTTCCAACATGCAAAAAGATCGATCAACGAACCATTTTGATCGACTATCGATCAAAATTGGGGAAAACCAGTGGAACTTCCGACTGGTGGGTGTTTGGGTGCATTTCATTTTCAATGCGTACATCGGCAAGCAACTTCACAAATCGGGCCATGAACAGGACAAATCGTCCCAAAACATCAGTGCAGACCCAACGCATGTCGTGCTGCAATACGGGCAAAAACCAAGCCTGGACCCAAGGTGATACCTGGCGCCGGATAAGTCCCGCCCATGATCGAATGCATGTCATTGCCGACCGCATACAAGCCTGCCATGGGCTGACCAAACTCACTCAGCAGTTGTGCGTGTTCATTGGTGGCAAACCCGGTGGAGGCGCCAATGTCCCCCGGATACAACCGAACAGCATAAAACGGGCCTTGTTTGAGTGGGCCAATATTCGGATTCTTGCCAGACCAGTTCGGGTCACCCAGGTTGTTCTGATAAGCCGTCTCACCACGGTGAAAGTCCGGGTCCACACCCGTTTCGGCATAACGATTGATCTGCTCGACAGTGTGTTGCAGAACCTTTGCATCCATACCCAGCTTGTCAGCCAGCTGGGCCAGCGTGGCGCCTGCGGTCAGGTAACCGTCGGCCAGGAAGGGGCCCAGCCCTTTGCCACCCGGGCGCACCATGCCGATGCCGTACTTGCGCAGGGCTTCGGCATCGCACACCAGATACGCCGGGATGCTGGGTGTGCTCTGGTGGGCTTGCTGCATGGCCAGACCGAACAGGTGGTAAGAGGTGCTTTCGTTCAGAAAGCGCTCGCCTTTGGCGTTGACGGTGATCATGCCGGGCTTGGCGCGGTCCATCACGAAGTGCGGGAACACCGCCGTGCTGCCGTCCGCTCGCGGGCGCAGCGACACCGGTGCCCAGAAAGCGTGCGACAAACCGCCCTGCCCGTACACCGCGCCCAGATGTCTGGCCAGATCGTGGGCCTGACCGGTGTGGCCCGGTGCGGCGGGCGACCATTCGCCCGGCACACCGGGCAGCATCTGCGCACGCAGCTCGGGGTGGCGGTTGAAGCCACCGCTGGCCAGCACCAGGCCTTTGTTCACACGGATGCTGCGGCGCTCGCTGCCGCACTCGAGGTCCACGCGCTCGACACCGTGCGTGCCGCGCACGATGTGCGCGACCGTGGTGTTCAGTGCGATCGTGACCTTCTCGTGCCTGGAGAGCGAATACAGCAGGCGCGCCACATGCGCATTGCCCATCACCAGACGCGTGCCGCGCGGCCAGCTCAGTCGGTCCATCGCATGGCGCAGCACGATCTTGACCGAGTGCCTGAACGAGGCCCAGGACCGGGTCATCGCCAGCAGGTGGTTGATGTCGGTGCGGTCGACCATCATGCCGCCGATCACGGTGAACTCGGGGATCGGAGGACGCAGCAGCGCAAACAGCTCACGGCCCAGCAGACGCCCATCGAACGGCAGGGGCTCCAGCGCGCGGCCATTCAGTGTCGAGCCACCCAGGTCCGAGATGTAGTCGGGGTGCTTCGGATAGGGACGGTATTTCAGCTCCGAGCGTGATTCGACTTCATCGACCGCGGCGCGGCCATTCTGGAGAAAAGCCTCGCGCACGGCTTTGGACGTGCGATCGCCCACGGCGTTGTCCAGGTAGCGCCGGGTCTCGGCCAACGTGTCACCCGGGTTGACTTTGGCCGCATGCTTCGAGCCGGGAATCCAGCTGGTGCCGGCAGACCAGGCGGTGGTGCCGCCGACGAATTCGGTGCGTTCGACCAGCAGCACACTGGCGCCTTCCATGGCGGCAAACAGGGCAGCCGCCAAGCCGGCCCCACCGGCACCGATCACCACCAGGTCATAGGCGCTGTGTTCGTCCAGCTTTTGAATGCCGTTTTGGAGCACTTGCATGTCAGACCTCCAGCAAAAACTGAACCATCAGGTCGCGGACACGGGCAAACATGTCGGCACCGGTCAGGGTGTTGCAGCCTTGGGCCCGGGCCGCGGCGATCATGAGTGGCACGGCAGGCGCAGTGATCACACAACCCACGAACTGCTGCGCCGTGAATTTCGTCGAATCGATCGGGTGCGGGTCGCCCTCTTTCATGCCGATCGGGGTGGCGTTGATGCAGAGGTCAAAGCCCGTGGGGTCGCTGCTGCCCGCCGAGACCTTGCCCAGGCCCAGACTGGCTAGGCGCGCCACCAGCGCGTCGCGGCGCACCACGTCGGCGTCGTGCACGGCCAGCTCTTTGACGCCGGCGGTCATCAGCGAATAGGCGATGGCCGAACCCGCACCGCCCGCGCCCACCAGCAAGGCGCGCTGGCCGCGCGGTTCACAGCCTTTGGATTTCAGCGCTTCGACATAGCCCATGCCATCGAACATGTCGCCGTGCCAGGTGCCGTCGGCGTTGCGGCGCAGGGTGTTGACGGCTTTCAGAAAACCGGCGCGGTCGGAGGTCGTGGCACACAACTCAAAGCAGGAGAACTTGTGCGGCACCGTCACGATGATGCCGTCCACGTTCTGCGCCAGCGACACGCCTTTTGTCCAGCCCGCCAGATCGTTTGGTGCCACATGGGCCGGGATGCAGACCGCATTGCGACCTGCGTCATGGAAGGCCTGCGTCACACCGGCCGGGGATTTGACCTGGGCAATCGGGTCACCCACGATGAAATGGACGCGGGTGGCGCCGCTCAAGGCTTGCGACATGTCTCTCTCGCAGTTCTGAAAGGGTTGGCCAGGGCCATGGCTGGCTCTGGAATGGGCGGATCATATCCAAAAGTGGAATACTGTTCAACTATTGAATTTTTTTCCAATTCTCACTACACTGCCTGCATTCACGCAGTTCCAACAAGACACAAAACATGTCCACCACCCGTCTGGCCTTGATCGGCGCCGGCATCATCGGCAAGACCCACATCGACCGCATCCAGCGGCATCCCGATCTGGAACTGGCGGGCATCGCCGACCCCACGCCTGCGGGTCAAGCCCTGGCCGACAGCCTGGGCGTGGCCTGGACGGCTGAACCCGCCGCCCTGCTCGACCAGGTGCGCCCGCAAGGCGCCATCGTGGCCACGCCCAATGTGGCGCACGTGCCGGTGGCACTCGAATGCCTTTCACGCGGCATCCCGGCCCTGGTCGAAAAGCCCGTGGCCGACACGGTGACCGAAGCCCGCAAGCTGGCCGATGCCGTGGCACACACCGGCACGCCCGTGCTGGTGGGCCACCACCGCCGCCACAACCCGATCAACCAGCGCGCCCGCGCGCTGATTGCCGATGGGCAGCTCGGCCGCATCGTCAGCGCCACCGCGCTGGCCACCTTCCTCAAGCCCGACCCGTATTTCGACGTGGCCTGGCGCCGCCAGGCCGGCGGCGGCCCGATCCTGATCAACCTGATCCACGACATCGACATGCTGCGCTTTCTGCTGGGCGAGGTGACAGAGGTGCAGGCGATGGACAGCCATGCGGTGCGTGGCTTTGAAGTGGAAGACACCGCCGCCGCCGTGCTGCGCTTTGCCAGCGGCGCGCTGGCCACCGTGGTCGTGTCGGACGCCACCACCTCGCCCTGGTGCTGGGACATGTGCGCTGGCGAGCAAGGCCAGTACCCGCGCCAGGACGTGGCTTCGCACCAGATCATGGGCACGCACGGTTCGCTCTCGCTGCCTGACCTGGGCCTGTGGCAGTACCGTGGCCAGCGCGGCTGGCACGACGAACTCTCGCACGAAGAAACGCGCGTCCATGCGGCCGACCCCTACACCCGCCAGCTCGAACACTTCGCCGCCGTGATCGCCAGGCAGGCCCAGCCGCTGTGCAGCGCACTCGACGGCCTGCGTACCCTGGCCGCCACGCTGGCGGTGCACGACGCGGCGGTTTCAGGCCAATCGGTACAACTGAAAGACTGACATGAACGGCGTCCTCGAACGAACCCTGGGCATCCTCGAACTGCTGTCGCAGCACGGTGAAGGCATGGAACTGGCTGCGATTGCGGACACGCTGGACATTCCGCGCAGCGCGGTGCACCGCCTGCTGGCCGATCTGGTGCGCCTGGGCTATGTGCGCCAGGCGCGCGGCCACGGCGACTACCTGCTCACCACCAAACTGGTGTCGATGGGCCTGTCTTACCTCAGCAACACCGGCATCGTCGACATCGCCCAGCCGCTGCTCAACCGCCTGGCCGAAGTCTCGGGCGAACTGGTGCGACTGTCGGTGGTCGATGGCGACCGCCTGACCTGGGTGGCCCGCGCACAAGGCGCGCGCCAGGGCCTGCGCTACGACCCCGACATGGGCAGCGACGCGCGCCTGTCGTGCTCCTCGTCGGGCTGGGCCTGGCTGTCCACCATGAGTGACGACGAAGCGCTGGCACTGGTCGCCAAACAGGGCATCGGCCAGCCCGAGCAGTTCGGTCCGGCCGCACCAGCCACGCTGCAGGAGTTGCTGGCCGCCGTGCAGGCCACGCGCGAGCGCGGCTGGAGCATGACGACCGACACCTACACCGCCGGGCTCTCGGCCATGTCCGCGCCGGTGCGCTTTGCCGGCCAGCCGGCCTTTGGCGTGCTCACCATCGCCGGCCCCACCGTGCGCTTCAATGCCGAACGCATGGCCAGCCTCGGCGCCGAATTGCTGTCCACCGCACAGCAGCTGGCCGCGCTCAGTGGCGCCTCGCCCTTCTTTCAGCTCACGGCTGAAACCGGCAAGAGCGCGTCCAACGACGGCCGCAAGCCCATCTACGCGGTCTGAGCATGGGTGCGCACCGCACACTGGACTGCGACCTGCTGGTCATCGGCTCGGGTGCCGGTGGCCTGTCGGCCGCTGTGACGGCCGCGCACCTGGGACTGAACGCCATCGTGGCCGAGAAGGACGCGCACTACGGCGGCACCACGGCCTGGTCGGGCGGCTGGATGTGGATTCCCCGCAACCCGCTCGCAGTCGAGGCCGGCATCCATGAGGCCATCGACAAACCCCTGTCCTATCTGCGCCACGAACTTGGCGAGCAGTTCGACGAAGCCCGCGCCCGCAGCTTTCTGGACAACGGCCCGCGCATGGTGGATTTCTTCCGCCGCAAGACGGCGCTGCAGTTCATCGACGGCAACGCCATCCCCGACTTTCACGGTCACACGCCCGATGCGGCCACCGGTGGCCGCTCGGTCTGCGCCGCGCCCTTCGATGGCCGTCGCCTGGGCGAGCGCCTGCATGACCTCAAAGCCCCGCTGCACGAGACCACGCTGTGGGGCATGGGCATCGCCTCGGGCGCGGAGCTGCGGCACTTTCTGAACGCGCTGCACAAGCCTGCATCCTTTTGGTACGTCACGAAAAAAGTGTTACGTCACTGGCGCGACCTGCTGGTGCACCGGCGCGGCACACAGCTGGTCAACGGCAATGCGCTGGTGGCCGGTCTGGCCCGTTCGCTGCTGGACCAAGGCGGGCAGATTCTGACCAATAGCCCCGCCACGCGCCTGCTCAAGAACGACGGCCGCGTGACTGGCGCGGTGCTGCACACACCTCAGGGCGCACTGCATGTACAAGCACGCCGCGGGGTGGTGCTGGCCTGCGGCGGCTTTCCGCACGACCCGAAACGCAAGCAGCAACTGCTGCTCCATGCCCCTACGGGTCATGAACACTGGTCGGCCGGCAACCGGGGCAACACCGGTGACGGCCTGCGCCTGGGCGAAAGCGCCGGCGGCCAGGTGGCGCGCGACCTGGTGCAGGCAGCCGCCCTCGCCCCCGTGTCGCTGGTGCCCCGAGCGAACCCTGGCAGCGAAGGCACCGTCGCGCATTTCCCGCACCTGATCGAGCGCGCCAAGCCCGGCCTGATCGCCGTGACCGCGCGCGGCGAGCGCTTCACCAACGAGGCGAACTCTTACCACGACTTCATGCAGGGCCTGCTGGCCGCCACACCCGCAGGCCACAAGCCCGAGGCCTGGCTGCTGTGTGACCACACTTTCATCCGCTACTACGGTCTGGGCGCGGTCAAGCCCGCACCGATGCCGCTCACCCCCTGGCTGGGCAACGGTTATCTGAAGCGCGGCAACACACTGGCCGAACTGGCCCGTGCCTGCGGCCTTGACGCCGAACGCCTGCAGGCTACCGTGCAGCGCTACAACGCGCTCTGCCAGGATGGCCAGGACAAAGACTTTGCCAAGGGCGAGACGCCCTACAACCGCATCCAGGGCGATGCCATCCGCGCCACGGCGCGCGGCATGCCCAATCCCTGCATGGGTCCGCTCGCGCGCGGCCCTTTCTACGCCGTCAAGGTGGTCATGGGCAGCCTGGGCACCTTTGCCGGCCTGCGCGTGAACCCGCAAGGCCAGGTGATCGATGGGCAAGGCCAGCCGATTGCCGGCCTCTACGCCGGGGGCAACGACATGAACAGCCTCATGGGTGGCCACTACCCGGCCGGTGGCATCACGCTGGGCCCGGCCATGACCTTTGGCTTCGTCGCGGCCCACCACCTGGCCGGTGTGGACCCGGCGCACAGCCCATTGAACTCAATAGTTAACTGAATCTTCTTTGAATGGACGACACCATGTACTACGAACTCGCCACCATGACCCTGCCCTTTGGCACCGCCGGCCAGGCCGCCACGAATGTGCAGGCGTATGCCAGCAGCGCTGACGCCCAGGGCGAGCTGCTGGGCTGCTGGTTCACCGACATCGGCCAGCTCAACCAGATGGTCGTGCTGCGCGGCTTTGCCACGCTGGACGCCCTGCAGGCCGAACGCGAGCGCACGCAAAAACACGGCAGCCCCTTTGGCTGCGGCGAGATTTTCCAGAGTCTGGAGCAGCACAGCTACAAAGGCTTCCCGTGGATGAAGCCGGTGCGCCCCAGCGCCGAATCCGACATCCAGGGCCCGGTGTATGAAATCCGCACCTACGGCATCAAGACCGGTGGTGTGCAGCCCACCATCGATCTGTGGGAACAGTACGTGCCCGCCCGCCACAAGCTCTCGCCCTGCGTGGTGGCCATGGTCGCGATCGATGGCCCGCTGCGCTTCACCAACATCTGGGCCTACGAGAGCCTGAACGCCCGCAGCCAGATCCGCGCCGACGCCGTGGCCCAGGGCATCTGGCCCCCCAAGGGCGGTCCGGCCCACCTGACCACAAACATGGTCTCCACCATCGCCATGCCCACCTCTGTGTCGCCTCTGAAGTGATCGCGCCATGAGCCGCATCTACTCCCTCGCCTACCTCACGTCGCACCGCTGCACACCCGCAGAGGCGATCCGCATCGCCGCACAGACCGGCTACCAGTACGTGGGCCTGCGCCTGTGGCCCAATGCGCCCGGCGCTTCGCAGCAGCACCTGCTGGGCCAGCCGGCCGCCCTGCGCGAAGCACTGGCTGCACAGAAGGACACCGGCGTGGGTGTGTTCGATCTGGAGATCATCCGCATCAACGAACAGTTCGACCCGCACACCTGGGATGCGCTGTACGACGTGGGTGCGCAGCTCAAGGCCAAGGCGATTCTGGTGGCCGGTGACGACAACAACGAGGCCCGGTTGACCGAGAACTACGCCCGCCTGTGCGAGGTCATGCACCCCTTCGGCATGACGGCCGATCTGGAATTCATGCCCTGGACCGCGGTGAAAGACGCGAAGTCGGCGCTGCGCGTCGTGCAAAACGCCGGCATGCCTGCCAACGCGGGCATCCTGGTGGACGCACTGCACTTTGGCCGCTCCACCACCTCGCTGGACGACATCCGCACCATTCCGCGCCAGCTGCTGCACTACGCGCAAATCTGCGATGCCGTGGCAGGACTGGATTTCACAACGGAAGAAATGATCCACACCGCGCGCTGCGAACGCCTGTTGCCGGGCGACGGCACGATCGACATCCGAGCCCTGTTCGCCACCCTGCCCGCTGATCTCCCGGTCAGCGTGGAGGTGGTGAACTTTGACCGCGAAGCCCACACCCCACCCGACGCCTGGGCCGCCGAGTGCCTGGCAGCCAGCCGCCCCTTCACCCACTGAGAGACACACCATGGATTTTTCACTCAACGACGAGCAAAAAATGCTGATCGAAACGGTGCGCCGTTTCATCGCCGAAGAATGCCAGCCACTTGAAGATGAGATCGAGCAGACCGGCGTCTTTGACAACGCCAAGGCCCAGGCCCTGCACAACAAGGCCAAGGCCCTGGGCCTGTACGGCATGAACATGCCTGAAGACCTGGGCGGCGGCGGCCTGTCCAACCTGGACCGTATCCTGTGCGAAGAGCAGTTCGGGCACACCACCGACATCATCATCCGCCGCGCCTTCGGCAATGTGTACGAGCCGCTGCTGCACTGCAAGGGCGAGCAGATCGAGCGCTGGCTCAAGCCTTCGATCGAAGGCACGCGCACCTGCGCCATCACCATCACCGAACCGGGCGCCGGTTCGGATGCCGCGGGCATCAAGACCACCGCCGTCAAGAATGACAAAGGCTGGGTGATCAACGGCAGCAAACACTTCATCAGCGACGGCGAGTGGAGCGATTTCTTCCTGGTCTCGGCCCGAACGGGCGAAAAAGAAATTTCCATGTTCATGGTGGACAAAGGCCTGGCCGGCTTCACCGTGGGCAAGGACCAGAAAATGATGGGCCTGCGCGGCACGCCGCACCTGGAACTGTTCTTCGACAACGTGCAACTCGAAGATGCCGCTCTGCTGGGCGAAGTCGGTCAGGGTTTCAAGCTGGCCATGGGTGCGCTCAATGTGGTGCGTCTGGCCCAGGTGGGCGCCCGCGCCGTGGGCAAGGCCAGCCATGTGTGCGAAATCATGGTGGGCTGGGCCAACGAGCGCAAACAGTTCAACACGAAGATCGGCGACTTCCAGATGGTGCAGCAGATGATCGCGGACAGCGTGATCGAGATCAACGCAGCGCGCTGGATGGTCTACCACGCCGCATGGATGCTGGACCAGGGCATGGACGCACGCGAACAGATCGCGATGGTGAAGGTGCACGCAGCCGAGACGCTGGGCCGGGTGGTGGACCGGGCGGTACAGGTGTTTGGTGGCATGGGTTTCTGCAAGGAGCTGCCGATCGAACGCTATTACCGCGATGCGCGGATTTACCGCATCTTTGATGGCACGAGCGAGATTCACCGGGGGGTAATTGCCAAGAGCACTATGAAGAAGGGTGCTGTGCTGTTTGATGTGAACCGCTGAGGTTGATGGCTTGCGCCACATCGGGGGCCGGATAAACGGTATGGGCGGGCTCCTCATGCTGGATTACCAGAAATCGTCGCCCACCCATACCGTTCATCCGGCTGGTGCACCGAAACAGCCGGGGATCACGCTCAGTGAACCACGACCTCATCGGGTTTGGGGTGTGCCCCTCGGCCGATTTTCGGTACTCCGTCATGAGGCCGAGGGGCACACCCCAAACCCGATGCAGCAAACCACAAGACCAAAGCACAAACGAGAGACGAGCAAATGCAAACCAAATTCATGACCGCCCAAGAGGCGGCACAACTGATCCAGGACGGTGACACCGTGGGCCTCATGGGCGGCGGCGGCGGTCTGATGGAAGCCACCCACATGTTCGAAGCGGTACAAGAACGGTTCCTGACCACTCAGCACCCCCGCAACCTCACCGTCATGCACGCGCTCGGCATTGGCGACAAAAAAACCAAAGGCATGAACTGCTTCGCGCACGAGGGTCTGGTCAAACGCGTGATCGGCGGCCACTGGGTCTGGTCACCCGCCATGCAGCAACTGGCGCTGGACAACAAGATCGAGGCCTACATCCTGCCCGGCGGCGTCTCCAGCCAGCTCATGCGCGAAATCGGCGCCGGCCGCCCCGGCCTCATCAGCCATGTCGGCCTGGGCACGGTATGTGACCCGCGCCACGGCGGCGGCAAGATGAACGATGCTGCCAAAGAAGATCTGGCCGAAGTCGTCACCATCGACCACCGTGAATGGCTGCGCTACAAGCCCTTCCCCATCCATGTCGCCATCGTGCGCGCCAGCAGCGCCGACGAAGACGGCAACATCAGCTTCGAGCACGAAGCCGCCAACCTGGACGCCCAGTCGCTGGCGCTGGCCGCGCGCAACAGCGGCGGCAAGGTCATCGTGCAAGTCAAGGAACGCCTGCCCAAGGGTGCGCTCAAGGCCCGCGAGGTGCGCATCCCCTCGGCCTGGGTGGACGCCATCGTGGTGGACCCGCAGCAGTCCACCAGCTACGCCATCCCGTTCGATCCGGCCTTCAGCGGTGAACTGACCGGTGCCGAACGATTGAGCAGCGAAGCCGAAGACCATGCCCGCGAAGTCGCGGCCGCACAGGAAGCCTTCAGCGAACGTCAGGCCGTGGCGCGCCGGGCTTACCAGGAGCTCTTCAACACCGGCAAGGCGCGCCCGGTCATCAACTACGGCGTGGGTGTGCCCGACGCCGTGGCCAAGCTGATCGCCGCGCGCAACGAACAGCACCGCATCTACCAGACCATCGAGCACGGCACCTACGGCGGCACGCTGATGGACGGGGTGCTGTTCGGCTATGCCCGCAACGCCACCGCCATGCTCGACGCGGCTACGCAATTCGACTTTTATGGCGGCGGCGGTCTGGACATTGCTTTTCTGGGCTTTGGCGAGTTTGACGAACAAGGCTCGGTCAACGTCTCGCGCCTGGGCGGTGTGACGGTGGGCCCTGGCGGCTTCATTGACATCGCCCAGAACGCGAAGAAAGTGGTCTTCTGCGGAACGCTGGCCGCCAAGGGGGTCAAGCTGCAGACCGGCGACGGTCAGATGCGTGTGCTCGAACAGGGTGCCGTGAAGAAGCTGGTCAGGCAAGTGGACCAGATCACCTTCTCAGGCCCGCAAGGTCTGGTGCGCAATCAAGAGGTGCTGTACTTGACCGAGCGGGCGAGCTTTCGCCTCACTGCCCAAGGCATCGAGGTGTTCGAGATCGCTCCGGGCATAGACCTGCAGCGCGACGTGCTCGAGCAGATGGAATTCACACCACGGGTCGCCCAAGGCTTGAAGGTGATGGACGCTGCTCACTTCAGCGCTTGAACGACATCGGGCGATTCGGTGTGCGGCAAGGCCATCCGAATCGCCCCATGCGGACATCTTGGCTCGCACTTGCCGCAGGCTGTACAGCCCGGTGCATCGTGCAAAACTGCGTGTTTAACCCAATCTCGTGTCTTCAAGCTGAGCACATGCGGCCGACACACCGCCACACACCAGCCACAGCCCGTGCAACGTTCAGTGTCAATGTGCGGCAGCAACTTGGGCGTCATGGTGCCGCCTGTCACGCTGACGTTGAGGCCCCAGCGATCGCACCGCGGCGCAGCTGATCACGCTCCATGCTTTCAAACAGCGCCTTGAAGTTGCCTTCACCAAAACCCTCGTCAGCCTTGCGCTGAATGAACTCAAAGAAAACCGGGCCCAACAAGGTCTGGCTGAAGATTTGCAGCAACAGACGCTTTTCGCCGTTCGCGGTCGAGCCATCCAGCAAGATGCCGCGCGTCTGCAGCTCATTCACCGGCTCACCGTGCCCCGGAAGACGCTCGGCCAGCATCTCATAGTAAATCTCGTTGGGTGCGGTCATCAGCGGTATGCCTGCCATCTGCAACGCGTCCACGCTGGACAGCACATTGTCTGTCAGCAAAGCAATGTGCTGAATGCCTTCGCCATTGAACTGCTGCAGGTATTCCTCGATCTGCCCACCGTTTTGCCCTGACTCTTCGTTCAGGGGAATACGGATCAGCCCATCAGGCGCGGTCATAGCGCGGCTGGTCAAACCGGTGTATTCGCCTTGGATATCAAAGTAACGAATCTCGCGGAAGTTGAAAATCCGCTCGTAAAAATTGCCCCAGAAAGCCATGCGCCCTTTGTAGACGTTGTGCGTGAGGTGGTCGATGCATTTGAAACCGTGGCCCAAGGGATGGCGCTCCACCCCAGGCAACCATTCAAAGTCGATGTCATAAATGCTTTTGCCGTCCTCGAAGCGATCAATCAGGTACAGCGGCGCACCACCAATGCCCTTGATGGCAGGTAGGCGCAGCTCCATGGGACCCGTGGGCACCTCGATGGGCTGAGCGCCCAGCTCCAGCGCACGCGCATATGCCTTGTGCGCATCGCGCACACGAAACGCCATGGCACACGGCCCTGGGCCATGCTCGGCCGCAAAAAACCCGGCCAGACTGCGCGGCTCGCGATTGACGATGAAGTTGATGTCGCCCTGCCGATACAAGACGACATCCTTGGATCGGTGTTGGGCCACACAGGTGAAGCCCAATTTTTCGAACAAAGGCTCCAGCACGCCCGACGCGGGCGATGCGAACTCCACAAACTCAAAGCCGTACAGGCCCATGGGATTGTCAAAAAGGTCTGTCATGAACATTCTCCAGATACAGCAGCGCCTTGCCTCACAACGGCAGGACACCGATCCATAAAAAAAAGGGGGGAGAGAGAACAGGCTGTCTTCACGCGCACAAGCGGGAAGCGCAGCTTACAAACCTGTTGGTGGCGCACACGGTTTACCCCGCGTGCTGCGCGCAAGGTGAACACCAACAATCAACACGGAAATGGACATGGCACGATTGTCATCGCTTCATGACCATCTGACAAGTAGGAAAGAACTTAAGCCTGATGCGTCCAGCTGGGCAGCGGAGCCGTGCGATGCAGCACATCCTGGTGCAACCACATGGCGCTGCAGCGTGCACGCTCGGCCACCACATCAAGCGGCAGTTGTTGGTAATCGTCGTTGAACACCTCGAAGCTGTAGTCGCCGCGGTAACCTACGCGATCCAGGCGCAAGACCAAGTCGGCCAGTTGCTCGCTGTGCACGCCCTCGCCTGGGAAAACGCGGAAGGTACGCGCGGTGGTCATGCGCTCTTCAAAAGTCGGCGTCTCCTGCCACATGAAGTCCGACAATTGCACCAGGAAAATCTTGTCGGGGTCGAGTTCCTCAATCGCATCCAGCGGCGTCTTGGCCGCAAAGATGTGAAAGGAGTCGATGCCAATACCCAGGTTCGGGCAATCGGCGCGGCACACCACATCCCATGCCGTTGTGAATTCGTTGACGGTCCGCCCCCACGACAAGCCTTCGTAGGCCACTTTGATGCCCAAGGGCACCGCCAGCATGGCCAGCTTTTTCAGGTCAGCGGCAATTGCATCCAGATCTTGGGTGCCGTGGCGCGACGTTGACGAGCACGCCAGCAACACCTTGCTGCCCGTGGCTGCGCACATTTGCAGCATGGACTTGGCAATGTCGACCTTGTAGCTGTGCAAATGGCCGGATAGCCCCTCAAAATCGCGCAGCACCTGAAAACCGGTGGGGCGCAGTCCGCTGTCATGCACGGCCTGCACAGCGGCCTCCACACCGCCGGGGTGGGTGACCAGATCGCGCGCCATCAGCATCACTTGCGAAAAACCGGCGCGCTTCATGGCAGCCAGCTTGGCCTCCAGCGTGCCTGCCATGGTGATGGTGTCCATCCCGTAGCCTGCGAGCATATTCATGGCCGTGCCCTTTATTGATGAACCAGCTCGAAAGCCACTGAGCCCAAAGTGTTGCGCGTCAACGCGCCACGGTCTTCAGGGTGCAACTGGGTGGATTCGACAAACTCCACGCCTTGCGCCTTGAGGGCGGTCACGGCAGCGGCCACATCAGGAACGCCAAATCCAATGCGCTGCAGGCATTCAGGGCTGTTATCACCGGACTCCATCCACGGGTCAGGCTCCACCAGTTGCCACAAGAAGCTGCCACACGGACTCTTCATGAGTTTGCCTTTGGGCAGGATGCCAAAACGCTCTTCATCCGGGATACTGGTGAAGTCAAACATGTGCTCGAAGTAAGTCAGCCAATCGCTGCTGCGGCCCGCACCGATGTACTGCACCACCCCAAAGTAGCGCATGCCAGCGAGCGCGGGTGGATGCTGATCCACGGTCGGAATCGGTTTGAAATCGATGTCGTAAATCGAAAATTCCTGCCACCTGTCCACAAAGTAGAAACGGCTGCTGCCCGGCCCATGGATGGCGGGAATGTGCAACTCCATGGCCTGCGCATGACTGGCCACGCCCCAGGCCCCCAGATCCAGACAGCGTGTGTGCGCCTTCAGGGCGTCCTGCACGCGAAAAGCGACAGCAGAGATGACGGGCTGTCCGTCCACCGTGCCCGTCACGCGGGCATCATCGGGGCTGGCATTGACCACCAGGTTCATGCCCCCCTGGCGGTAGAGCGTAACTTCGCGCGATCGATGGCGGGCCACGGGCCGAAAGCCCATGTTCTCCAGCACTTGCCCCAGCGCCTGCGGACGGCTGGTGGCGTACTCAATGAACTCAATTCCAGCAATACCCAAACGATTGGGCATTTCAGGTACTGATTCGCGGTCGGGCTTGTTCAGCGGCATGGGAACTCCTGACGACTGTCTTCGGACTCAATAACTCAATCGTGCCACACGTCGCAACGCTTGTGCGGTGGTGGTGGGCAGATCAAAGTATTCCAGATAGGCGGGGATCTGCTCGAACAACATGTCAGAGCCGACCTGTGTCTTGCAACCACGCGCTTGGGCTGCAGCCAAAAAGGCGGTGGTTTCGTGTCGCATGACCACTTCACCCACAAAAGTCTCTGGCGCCAGGCGCGACACATCCAAAGGCAAAGGGTCTCCCTCGTTCATGCCCATCGGGGTAGCGTTGACCACCAGGTCATGGCCAGCGGGATCGTTGCTGCCGGTATGCACGTTGATGTGCGGATAGTGCTGACGAATGCGCTTCGCCAGGCCTTCGCAGGCTACGCCGTTCACATCAAACAGACTGATCGCGGCAATCCCTGCGCCAGCCAGTGAGGCGGCAATGGCGCTGCCCACACCGCCGCTGCCCACCACCAGCACACGCTTGGCGGTCAGGTCAAAGCCTTTGCGTTGCACACCACGCACAAAGCCCGCACCGTCGAACATGTCGCCCACCAGTCGGCCGTCGGCCAGTTTCTTGACAGCATTGCAGGCGCCAGCCACCCGCACTGTGGGGGTGACTTCGTCCAGCAGGTCGACCACCGCGACCTTGTGCGGCATGGTGATCAAGGCACCGCGGATGTTTTCCAGTGAAAACACCGCTTTCAAAAAGGTTGTGAATTGCTCGGGCTTACAGCCCATGGGCACCACCACCGCATTGATCCCTGCCTCTTCAAAGTAGGGGTTGTAAATCATCGGCGACTTGAAGGTGTGGGTCGGATACCCGATGTGGGCAATGAGCTCGGTGTTGCCGTTGATCATGTCAGTCCATCACAAATGAGGTGAACAGGTGGCGGCGCCAAGCACCACCACCTCTAAACAAAAGCGCTGACCTCAGGGGAGGTCAGCACCAGGCGCATCACTTGCGCAGCTTGGTCAGCTCAGCTTGAAGCTCGGCCACAGTACCGGCGATTTCAGCACCGTGCTTGGCAATCACGGGCTTCATTTTTTCGCGTAAAACTGCCATTTCGGAAGCGGGCAGCGTGCTCACTTGCATGCCGTTTTTCTTCAGGTTGTCCAGCAGGCTGGCTTCAAGTTCACGGGCCTTGGAACGCTGGAACTTGGCCGACTCAGCCACAGCGTCAGCCACGATCTTTTGTTCGCTGGCAGAGAGCTTGTCCCAGAACTTCTTGCTCATCACCACGGACTGGGGGTTGTACTGGTGACCAGTCAGGGCCAGATGCTTTTGCACTTCGTAGAACTTGGCACCATTGATGGTGGCCACAGGGTTTTCCTGGCCGTCAACGGCTTTTTGTTCCAGTGCGGCGTACACCTCGGGCCAAGGCAGCGGTGTGGGGTTGGCGCCCAACGCTTTGACCCAGTCCACGTTGATGGCGTTAGGAATCACGCGCAGCTTCAGACCTTCAACGTCAGACACTTTGGTGATGGGATGCTTGCTATTGGTGATGTTGCGGAAACCCAGCTCGTAGTAACCCAGACCCACAATGCCTTTGTCCTGCAGTTTGGCATGCATCATCTTGCCGAAGGCGCCATCAACCACGGTGTCAGCTTCTTTGCCGTTGGCAAACATGAAGGGGAAATCGAACACGGCGAAGTCTTTGATCTGCGAAGCAAAAATACCCGAGTTCATGGACGCCATTTCCAGGGTGCCTGCTTGCAGGCCAGTCACGTTGGCCTGATCGCTGCCCAGCGTGCCGCCGGGGAACACATTGACTTTGAGTTGTCCACCGCTGTTTTTCTCAACGATTTCCTTGAATTTTTCCATGCCCAGAATGATGGGATGGCCGGCGGCGTTCTGGTTTGCGAACTTGATGGTCTTGACTTCAGCGCTGGCAATGCCAGCAGCAGCCAGGGCCACGGTGGCCAGAACGGTCTTGATGAACACACGTTTCATGGGTTTGTCTCCAGTAAAGGATCGGGACGCCAGCAAGTTTGAGCGGCAGGCGGCGGCATCCACAAGGAACCGCCTGCTTCATGAAAAATGTCAGTGATAGAACCAGTGCAAAGGCGCCAGAACCAACTGTGGGAACGCCACCAACAGAAACAGCACAATGATTTGCGCACACATGAAGGGCAGCACGCCACGCGCAACCTGGTCAATCTTCATCTTGCCCACACCCGCAACCACATTGAGCACCGTGCCCACAGGAGGAGTGGTCAGACCAATGGCACCGTTCATCACAAACAGCACGCCAAAGTAAATGGGGTCAATACCGGCAGCCTTGACCACAGGGATCAGCACAGGGGCCAGGATCAAGATGGTGGGCGTCAAGTCCATGGCCATGCCGATCAACAAGATCAGCACCATGATGATCACCAGCAACAAGGTCGGACTGTCCATGAAGGGTTGCAGCAGCTCGATCAATTGCGTGGGCAACTGCGCCACGGTGATCAACCAGGCACTCACCGCAGCGGCTGCCACCAGGAACATGATGATCGCGGTGGTCTTGCTGGCCGCCACCATCACCTCGTAGAGCTGATGCAGTTTGAGTTCGCGGTACACCACGGTCGACACAAACAGCGCGTACACAGCGGCCACCACAGCCGCTTCGGTTGGCGTGAAGATCCCCATCTTGAGACCGACCAGCACGATCACCGGCAGCACCATGGCCCAGGTGGATTCGCGCAGCGCTTTGAGGCGCTCTGCACGAGTAGCCTTCGGGGGCGTCTGCGCACCCTCACGTCGTGCGACGAGCCACCAAGTCAGAGCAATTGAAACACCCATCATCACACCAGGCACGATACCGGCCAGGAACAGTTTGCCAATCGACAGGTTGCCAGCCACGCCAAAAATCACAAACGGAATCGAAGGCGGAATGATCGGGGCGATGATGCCCGCCGAGCCAATCAGGCCACCTGCACGGCCTTTGTCGTGCCCAGCCTTGACCATCATGGGCAGCAACAACGCCGCCAGCGCGGCCGTGTCGGCCACGGCAGAGCCCGACAAGGATGCCATCATGACCGCAGCAAGAATCGTCACGAAGCCCAAACCGCCCTGCACATGGCCTACCAAGCTGAGCGCCAGGTTCACGATACGCTTGGACAGGCCACCCACATTCATGATCTCGCCGGCCAGCATGAAGAAAGGTACGGCCAGCAAGGGGAAGCTGTTGGCCCCTTCGAGCACGTTTTGCGCCAGGATCTGGGCATCAAACATGTCCAGGTGCCACATCAGTGCCACACCGGACAAGAGCAGGGAATACGCGATGGGAATACCTATCGCAATGGCAGCGATCAGGGCACCCAGAAAAATCAGAATCGTCATGTCTTGTCCTCAATCCTTACGCTGCAGATGTTGTTGAAGCTCCAGCTCGGGAGCCTCCAATCCGCTGGGCAAATGTTCAGCGCCCGGCAAGGGCTTGCCCGACACCAACGCCCACAGGTCCAGCAACAGCAGCACACCCGAGGACGCAGCAAACACCAGACCGCTGCTCATGGCCCAAGCTGTGGAAAAACCAGACACTGGCGCTATGTCCCCTACGCTCAACTGCGTCTGGATCCAGCTGCCCTTGAGCATCAGCCAAGTGACCCACAGCATCAGCAGGTGGGAAATCACCAGCACCGCACGTTGTGCGGGTTTGGGCAACTTGACCAGCAGCATGTCGGTGCCCATGTGTGCACGCTCTCGCACCGCAATCGTTGCACCCAGGAACACCACCCACAGGAAAAACCAGCGCGACAACTCTTCGGACACGGTGATACCCGTGTTGAAGCCATAGCGCAGCACCACGTTGCCAAACACCATGACCACCATCACGGCCAAACACACCACCATCAGCACCGACAGGGCTTTGCAGTAGCGATCAATCCAACGATCCAACATGGATACCTCCAGAATTTCTGTTAATGTACTAACTGGTTAGTTTTTCTGATCAAGGGTTTACCCTGAACAAGGACCCTCCAAGGGACTACCTGCTATAGCGTTTTGTTATTGCTTGCAGTACGCCAGAATGAGATCAACCACTTGCTGTCGCCGCAGGATCTGCGCCTTCTGTGTGGTGTGCTCACGGTCAAAAATGACGCCAAAGGTGTGACGGTTGGCCACGTTGAACACGGTCAAGGCCGAGATGGCCGCATGGATGTCCACAGGGTCCAGGCCCTTTCGGAACACCCTGTCTGTGACCCCCCGCTCGTAGAGTTCGCGAATTGCATCAATGGCTTTGACGTTGAGTTGCCGGATGCTCTTGCTCTGACGCAGGTAGTGAGCGCGATGAATGTTTTCACTGCTGACCAGGCGAATGAAGTCTTCGTTATCGCGATGATGGTCGTAGGTGAACTCCACCAGACGCTGCAAGGCTTGGGCCGGCGGCAAATCCCCCAGGTGCAGATCGGCCTCGATGCTGCGCATGCGTCGATAGGCCTCCTCCAACGCAGCCAGGTACAAACCATCCTTGCTGCCGAAGTAGTAATAGATCATGCGCTTGCTGGTGCGGGTGGCTGCGGCAATTTCATCAATACGTGCCCCCGCTAGCCCCTTGTCGGCAAACTCGTGCGTGGCCACCACCAGGATCTCCGCCATGGTGCGGGCAGGATCGTTGGTGCGCGCTTCGCGTTCAGTGCTGACTTTGCTCATGATGGCCCAAATGTACCAGTTGGTTCATTTGGGAAGTATAGGAGAAGCCACCACCGATTTTTGGAGGCATGCAGCTCTGGGCTGGTGTTCGGTGAAACAATCGATACCCATGCACCTGTCATATGAATTCGTCTTGTTGTCACTGGCCGCATGGTTGGTCGGATTGTCCAAAGGTGGCTTGCCCACCATCGGCATGTTGGCTGTCCCCCTGCTTTCCCTGATGATGCCCCCCATGCAGGCGGCTGTGCTGCTGCTGCCGATCTACATCCTGTCGGACATGGTGGGCATTTACCTCTATCGCAAAGCCTTCAGTGCAGCGCATTTGCGGATTTTGATTCCCGCCGGGCTGGTCGGCATTGGTGTAGGTTGGGCCACCGCCTCGCGCATTTCCGACGCGGCATTGGCAATGCTGGTTGGCCTGATCGGTATTGGGTTTTGTCTGAACAGCTGGCTGCGCGCCTCTCCCAACTCAGTAACCCGTCAGCCTCACAAAGCGTGGGGGCGATTTTGGGGGGCCCTTTCGGGCTTTACCAGCTTCATCTCGCACGCAGGTGGGCCACCGTTTCAGGTGTACATGCTGCCGCAAAAACTGCCCAAACTGGTGTTTGCAGGCACATCCACCTTGTTCTTTGCCGTGGTGAATGCAGCCAAGCTGGTGCCCTACCAATTCATTCGCCCCTACACCAGCGACAGCCTGTCCAAGGCTGCATGGCTGGTGCCTGCAGCTTTGCTGGGAACCGTGATGGGCGCATGGCTCACCAAGCGCCTGGCAGATGCCTGGTTTTTCCGTCTGGTGCAAATCGGCTTGTTTGGGGTGTCACTCAAGCTGGTGTGGAGCGCCCTGCCCGGCCTGCTCTGAGGTCGACGCTACTCAGATCAAGGGCACGGTCAACTGTGCAATGACCGCCGAGGTATCAGGCCGCACACCGCGCCACCACACAAAAGCCTCGGCCGCCTGCTCAGCCAGCATGCCCACTCCGTCAGCAAGCCGCGTGACACCGGCTTGCTGGGCCAGTTTGAGGAACGGCGTGAGGCCTTTGCCGTAAGCCAGCTCGTACGCCAAAGCACCAGGCGCAAACACGCTGGCAGGCAGCGGTGGTAACTCGGCTGTCAGGCTGGCCGATGTCGCGTTGAACACCACATCAAACTGCTGGCCCTGCAACTGGTCGTAGCCCAGTCCTTGCACCGGGACCCGACCAGGTTGATGTTGCTCGGCCAACTGCGCCAGCTCCTGCGCCTTGCTCAAGGTGCGGTTGACCACCACCAGCTGCGACGGCTGCTCTGCCAGGAAGGGCAACAAGGCACCACGCGTGGCACCGCCTGCACCCAGGATCAGCACGCGTTGCCCACGCAGCGGGCACCCCAGGTTGTGCACCACATCACGCACCAACCCCACACCATCGAAGTTTTCGGCGTAAACCCGATCCGCCTCGAACTTCAACGCATTGACGGCACCGGCCATCTTGGCACTGGGTGCCAGATCGGTGGCATAGGCAAAGGCGTCGAGCTTGAACGGCGCGGTCACATTCATGCCCTTGCCGCCTGCCGCTCGAAAGGTGTCCACCGCCGCTGCAAAACCACCCAAAGGACCCAGCACCTTGCTGTAGTCGATGTCTTGGCCCGTCACCTGCGCAAACGCCATGTGGATGAAGGGGGACTTGCTTTGTTCGATGGGGTTGCCGATCACGGCGTAGCGGTCAGTCATGGGGCCAGCCAAATACGTAATAAGGAAAGCGCAAAGTGTACCTGCGCTGCCTTCCACTATGATGAGTGTCCACAGGAGGAGACATGGACAAACACAAGCGCAACTTGCTCGGTCACATGGCCACGGGCGCCTCTGTTTTACTGGCCAGTAACGCCGCGAACGCCAGCACGCCCATTGCGGATGGCCCTCGCCACAAAGTGGTGTACCAAATCAACAAGGCTGAACCCGAACACATCGAGCACATCCTCAACTCGATCTCGGCCATGCTCTCCAAGTATGTAGACGATGTACAGATCGCCATCGTGGCCTTTGGACCCGGCATCCACCTGCTGGCCACACAACCGGGCCGTCCCATGCCTGAATTGTTGCGTCAACGTGTACGCGGGCTGGCCGACAACTACGGGGCCGAACTGGTCGCCTGCGGCAACACCATGAAAACCCTGGGCTGGGGCCGCAAGGACATCATTGCCCAGGCCCGCATCGAAGAGGTCGGCGCCGCCGCGCTCATGGACATGCAGGAGCGCGGCTACGCCTATATCGCTTGGTGATCAGGCGTTGAGCTGCTGCTCCAGCTGGTGCAGCACCTGGTAGCAGGGCAGCACCTGGGCCAGGCTGGAGTTGGGCTCGCGCCCTTCGCGGATGGCGGCGAAGAATTCGCGGTCTTGCAGCTCGATGCCATTCATGCTCACGTCCACCTTGCTCACATCGATCTGCTCGTCCTTACCGGTAAACAGGTCGTCGTAGCGGGCGATGTAGGTGCCGGTGTCGCCGATGTAGCGGAAGAAGGTACCCAGCGGGCCGTCGTTGTTGAAGGACAGGCTCAGCGTGCAGATCGCGCCATTAGCGGCTTGCAGCTGGATGCTCATGTCCATGGCAATGCCCAGGTCCTTGTGGATCGGGCCCTGGATGGCGTTGGCCTTGACGATGGGGCTGCCCGCCTGGTAGGCGAACAGGTCCACGGTGTGGGCAGCGTGGTGCCACAGCAGGTGGTCGGTCCAGCTGCGGGGCTGGCCCAGCGCGTTCATGTTGGTGCGGCGGAAGAAGTAGGTCTGCACATCCATCTGCTGGATGTTGAATTCACCGGCGGTGATCTTCTTGTGCACCCACTGGTGGCTGGGGTTGAAGCGGCGGGTGTGACCACACATGGCGACCAGGCCGGTCTGCTGTTGCAGGGCCAGCACTTCTTCGCCTTCTTTGAGCACATCGCACAGCGGGATCTCAACCTGCACGTGCTTGCCCGCTTCCAGGCAGGCCTTGGTCTGCGCAGCGTGCATCTGCGTAGGCGTGCACAGGATCACAGCGTCCACTTCCTTGATGGCCAGGCTGTCGGCCAGATCGGTGGTGACGTGCTTGATACCGTACTTTTCGGCGACTTCGCGGGTTTTATCCAGATCGCGGCTGATCAAGGACACAACTTCAACGCCGTCGATGTTCTTGATGCCGTCCAGGTGTTTGATGCCGAAGGCGCCGGCGCCGGCAAGGGCTACTTTGATGGTCATGGTTTTACTCCAGTTGGGGACAGAGCTAAAGGTTTGTCCCGAAAGATGTTTGATTAAACGTTTTCGAGGATGGCGTGACCCACAGCGGTGTTGCTGGCAGGCACGTGGTAGAAGCGGTGCGCCACTTTGGGCAGCGGGCCGGTCACTTGGCCGTTGTTCACATCGGCCATGGCACCACGGGCGATCAGCCACATGACCAGCTCGATGCCCTCGCTACCGGCTTCGCGCACGTAGTCAATGTGCGGCACCTGGGCGCAGGCCACAGGATCGTTGATCATGAGGTCGAGCCAGTTGTTGTCCCACTCGCGGTTGATCAGGCCCGCACGCGCACCCTGCAGCTGGTGGCTCATGCCGCCCGTGCCCCAGATGTGGACATTCAGGTCCTCGTCATAGCTCTCCACCGCCTTGCGGATCGCCTGGCCGAGGTTAAAGCATCGCTGGCCGCTGGGCACCGGGTACTGCACCACGTTCACGGCAAACGGAATCACCGGGCAGGGCCAGGCGTCTTTCTTCGGGTCCAGCTGGCCACACATCAGGCTCAGGGGCACGGTCAGGCCGTGGTCCACGTCCATCTTGTTGACGATGGTCAAGTCAAAGTCCTGCTGGATAACCGACTGCGCAATGTGCGAGGCCAGTTCGGGATGGCCTTTGACCAACGGTACAGGACGTGCACCATAGCCTTCGTCAGCAGGCTGATACTCGGCGGCAGTGCCAATGGCAAAGGTCGGAATCATGTCCAGGCTGAAAGCTGTGGCGTGGTCGTTGAAGACCAGGAAGACCACATCAGGTTTGTTGTCCTTCATCCATTGCTTGGAAAATTCATAGCCCGCAAACAGCGGTTTCCAGTAGTCTTCCTGGGTCTTGCCCAGGTCCATGGCAGCGCCAATAGCGGGGACGTGACTGGTGTAAACGGAGGCAGTGATTTTGGCCATGGTCATGCTTTCTTTGCGGCTGCGCCTTGGGGCTGGTTTTGAGGCTGGGCATCACCGTCTTCGCCCAGGTAGCGGTTGCCTTCGGGACTGCGGCCGCCGGCGAGCATCATGGCGCGGTATTCCTCTTCGGTCATACCGGTCATGGAGCCTGCCATCTGCTGGAAGCTCAGGCCATCGGTGGCACCGATCTTTGCCAGGAAGTAGATGTTGCCACCAGTGCGCATGCACCAGTTGAGGTCGCGCGCGAGCACGGCCTGTTTTTGCTCTTCGGTCATCGCCCACTCATCCAGATAAGCGCGTTCGTTGGCCTTGAAGCGCTCGCGGTTCTCGGCCTTCATCAGCGACATGCAGAACTGGTTGAGCCAGTAGCCTTTGCGGCTCTGTTCGGCGTCAAAAATGATCGTGCCGGGCACGTCCTTGTAGGGTTTATCGAGCGCCATCTAAGACCTCCTCGGGCCAATAGAGTTTCATGGGGTTGTCCACCAGCAATTTTTGCTGCAGTTCGGCCGTGGGCGCGATGTGCGGGATGAAGTCCACCAGCAAGCCATCATCGGGCATGTGGTCTTTCAGGTTGGGGTGCGGCCAGTCGGTGCCCCAGAGCACGCGGTCGGGAAACTCTTCGACCACGCGACGGGCAAAAGGCACCACATCTTTGTAGGCTGCCTGCTCGCCGTTCAGCGCCTTGGGGCCCGTCACGCTCAGGCGCTCGGGGCAAGACACTTTGCTCCATACGTTTTTGTGCTCGCGCATGAACTTCAGGAACAGTTCAAACTCGGGGCCGTCAATGGGCTTGCTCACGTCGGGGCGACCCATGTGATCCACCACCACGGTCGTGGGCAGTGCGGTGAAGAAGTCCCACAACTCGGGTAGGTCCACCGCCTCAAAGTAGATGACCACATGCCAGCCCAGCTTGGCAATGCGATCGGCAATCTCCATCAACTCGTCCTTGGGCGTGAAGTCCACCAAGCGCTTGACGAAGTTGAAGCGCACACCGCGCACACCGGCGTCGTGCAGAGCTTGCAGCTCATCGTCGGTCACGCTGCGCTTGACCGTGGCCACGCCACGCGCCTTGCCGCCACTGGAGCGGCACGCATCCACCATGGCGCGGTTGTCCGCGCCGTGGCAAGTGGCCTGCACCACCACGTTGCGCGCAAAGCCCAGATGGTCGCGCAGCGCGTACAGCTCGTGCTTGCTGGCGTCACAGGGTGTGTACTTGCGCTCGGGCGCATAGGGGAACTCGGCGCCTGGGCCAAACACGTGGCAGTGCGCATCCACCGCACCAGCGGGCAGTTTGAATGTGGGCTTGCTAGGGCCGGTGTACCAGTCCATCCAGCCAGGGGTTTTGGTGAAGTCACCCGAAGTCGGTTTGCTCATGTTCGCTTCCTTCAGTCGATGTACTTGAGGCCCGCCGCCGCCAGCGGCTCGCGCATCTTGTACATGTCCAGACCCAGCACCCCGCTGGCCAATTTTTCGCGCTTCTCACCTTCATTGGCTTCGCGGGCCAAAGCGGTGGCCAGCGTTTTGGCAGCCATGGCCTTGGGCACGCACACCACACCGTCGTCGTCGGCCACGATCACGTCGCCAGGCGTCACATACGCGCCTGCGCAGACGATCGGAATATTGACCGAACCGGGCGTGGCCTTGATGGTGCCCTTGGACGACACGTACTTGCTCCACACCGGGAACTTCATCTCTCGCAGAAACTTGGTGTCGCGCACACCCGCTTCGATGATCAGGCCGCGTGCGCCACGCGACAT
>JALRIL010000183.1 GCA_023255445.1 Limnohabitans sp.
CTGCACCAATGGCTTGCCGCGCCAAAGCGCGATGACCGCGGCCCCATTGGCAAGCGCGCCCTCCAGACCCGCCGCATCGAGTTTTACGGCGTGGGCAACTCCGGCATCGTGGCGCAAGACGCGCAACACAAATTCTTCCGCCTCGGCGTGAACGCCATCGCCTACAGCGACGGCCACATGCAGGTCATGAGCGCCTCCATGCTGCGCCCCGGCGACTGCGCCGTCATCATCTCCAACTCCGGCCGCACGCGTGACCTGATGGACGCCTGCGACATCGCCAAAAAGCAAGGCGCCACCACCATCGTCATCACCGCCAGCGGCTCGCCGCTGGCCAGCGCCAGCCACATTCACCTCACCGCCGACCACCCCGAGGGCTACGACAAATACAGCCCCATGGTCTCGCGCTTGCTGCACCTGCTGATCATCGACATCCTGGCCACCACGGTCGCACTTCGCATTGGCGAGCATCTGCAACCCATGCTGCGCGACATGAAAAACAACCTGCGCAACAAACGCTACACCTGAGGCGCGGCATCATGCACATCGCTGTCATGGGCGCCGGCGCTGTGGGCTGCTACTACGGCGGCCTGCTGGCGCGTGCGGGCCACACTGTCACCCTCATTGCCCGACCTGCGCATGTGCAGGCCATGGCCGCGCACGGCCTGCGCCTGCAAACCGCCACCACGGACGAGCACATTGCCCTGCATGCCAGCAGCGACGTCGCAGCCATCGCCAGCGCCGAGCTGGTGCTGTTTTGCGTCAAATCGTCAGACACCGAAAGCGCAGGCGCACAGATGAAAGCCCACCTGCGCCCTCATGCCGCCGTGCTGAGCCTGCAAAACGGCGTGGACAACGCCCAGCGCCTGCAAGCCGTGCTGGGCCAGGACGTGATCCCCACCGTGGTCTATGTCGCCACCGCCATGGCCGGGCCGGGTCATGTGCAGCACTTCGGCCGCGGCGACCTGGTGCTGGGCCAGCACCCGCGCAGCCAAGCGCTGGCACAACTGCTCAGCGAGGCCGCCATCCCCAGCACCGTGTCGAACAACGTGCAGGGCGCCTTGTGGACCAAGCTCATCATCAACTGCACCTACAACGCCGCCAGCGCCATCACCCAGCGCCCCTATGGTGATCTGGTGCAACAACCAGGCATGTGGCAACTCATGCGCAGCGCCCACGACGAATGCATGGCAGTGGCCCTGGCCGCCGGCATCGTGCTCGAAGCGCCGCTGTGGCCCATGATCGAGAACATTGCCCGCACCATGCAAGGCCAGTATTCATCGACCGCGCAAGACCTGCAAAAAAACAAAGCCACCGAGATTGATCATCTCAATGGCTTCATCTCGCGGCAAGGCCAGCAGCTGGGTGTACCCACGCCTGTGAATGCGGCGCTGCAGACCCTGGTCAAGGCCTTGCAGCCTTGACACTCCAGGTCAACTGAAAAACACCCGCACCAGTCCCAGACTGATGATGGGGAAGAACAGCAGGGCCAGCATGCGCAGCGCATCCCAAGCCAGGAAAGGTGCCAGACCTTTGTAGGTCTCGTTCATGGGCACATCCTTGGCCAGGCTGTTGACCACATACACATTGAGCCCGATGGGCGGCGCGATCAGGCCAAAGCTCACCGTCATCAGCAACAAAATACCGAACCACAGCGCCTTGGACTCGTAATTCAGGCCCCACAGGTCCAGGCCCATCACGGCCGGGAAAATCACCGGCAACGTCAGCAGCAACATGGACAACTCGTCCATCACGCAACCGAGCAAGATGTAGAGCAGCAGCACTGCGCCCACAATGCTCAGGTCAGGCAAGGGCAGCGCCGCCACCCACTCGGCCACATGTTTGGGCATTTCGGTCAGAGCCAGGGTGGCGTTCATCATGTCCGCGCCCAAAAAAATCATGAACACCATGCCAGTGGTCTCGGCCGTGGAGACCAGCGACGCGCGAATGCCCGGCAGCCTGAGCTCGCGTTTGGCCAGACCCGCCACCAGCGTCAACACCGCACCCACCCCGGCGCCTTCCGTGGGCGAAAAGAATCCCCCGTAAATACCGCCGAACACGACCACAAAAATCAAACTGATCGGCCAGATGGTCCACAAGGCCTTGCCGCGCTCCAGCCAGGACAGGCGCTCGCTCAAAGGCGCCTGCTCGGGCCGAGCCCGGGCAAACAGCCACACCACCATCACATAGCCCATCATCGCCAGCAAGCCTGGCACCATGGCCGCAGCAAACAACTTGGCAATGTTCTGCTCGGTCAGAATGGCATACACCACCAAAGGCACCGAGGGCGGAATCAAAATCCCCAGCGTGCCGCCGCTGGCCAGCGCAGCCGTAGACAAACGCCCGCCATAACCCAGCGCACGCATTTGCGGATAGGCCACCTGCGTGATCGTGGCTGAGGTGGCCACCGACGAGCCGCACACCGCGCCAAAAGCTCCCGCCGAAAGCACTGCCGCCATGGCCAGACCGCCACGCACATGCCCCACCAAAGCGGCGGCCGCACGAAACAGATCGCGACTCAGACCGCCCTGCGAGGCGAACTGACCCATCAACAAAAACAGGGGAATCACGCTCAACTCGTACACCGTCAGACGCGCCACAGCGCTGCCTTTGAGGAAGTTGATCGTTGCCATCGAATCGGTCAATAACCAATAGCCCGCCACACCCGGGACAAACATGGCCGCCGCAATGGGCACACGCAGCGCCATCAGCACCAGCATGGCCACAAACATCATCACCCCCAGCTGGGGTCCCATTGCGCTCATGCCTGCATCTCCTGTGGGTCATTCGAACTCAGGCCCAGCAGGCCCTGCAACACAGCAATCACCGCCGCCAGCGCCAGTCCAGGCGCCAGCGAGGCATACGCCCACCACATGGGCAAGCTGATGATCATGGTCGTCTCGCCCGCCTCGCGCACCGACAAAGCGCCTGCACTCGTACGCCAGGCCAGCAAGGCATACACCAGCGCCAGAAAGAACTGACCGAAAGCATCCAGCACCCGCACCGTGGCGGGCGACGCTTTCTGGGTGAAGAAATCCACAATGATGTTGGCCCGCTGCACCTGCGCATACGGCAGACACAAGGAGATGCCCAGGGCGATGCCCATTTGCGTCAACTCCACATCACCCGGTATGGGTTGGTCCCACAGGGCGCGCATGACCACGCTGACCACCATCAACACCGCCACCAGCAAGGCCACCACGGCCCCTGCAGCGCCAAACACTGCACACAAAGGCCCCAAGCGCCTGAGCACATCACGCATTCACAACTCCTGCACAAACGCAGGCCCCGCCAAAGCGGCGGGGCCTTGCATCTGCTGTTTAGGTTACAGGTTTATTTGCTGTATTTTTTGATCAGGTCACGCGCGTCCTGCAGCATCTGCTTGCCAGGCAAACCGCGCTTGTCCATGTCGGCCACCCACTCGTCATACAAAGGCGCAGAGGCCTTGATCCAGCGATCGGTCTCTTCTGCACTGACCTTGATGAAGGTGTTGCCCCGGTCCTTGGCCGCTTTCTGGCCCACAGGGGTGGCTTCGTCCCAATAGCGACCAATGGTGCGCGAGAGCTCGCCACCGCTGTGCTTGTCGATCACCTTTTTCAGGTCAGCCGGCAGGCTGTCGTACTTGGCCTGGTTCATGGCAAACACAAAGCCGGCCGTGAACATGGAAGGACGCGAGTCGTCAATCTCGGTGTGGTACTTGCTCACTTCCTGCAGCTTGAAGGAAGGAATGATCTCCCAGGCCGTCAGGTACCCATCAATGGTGCCCTTGGTCATGGCGTCCGCCACAGCCGGAATCGGCATGCCCACGGCCGTGGCGCCCAGACGGGCCAGCAGCTTGGACGATTGGCGGCTGGCCGCACGGATCTTCTGACCACGGAAATCGCCCATCTTCTGGATCGGCTTGCTGGAGGTGCTCACAAAACCGGGGTCATGCACCCACGTGGCCAGGATCTTGGTGCCCGTGAATTCCTGGGTGGCGTATTTCTTGTAGAAGTCCCAAGCCGCAGCAGAAGCCACCTCGGCATTGTTGGTCATGAAAGGCAGCTCAAACGCTTCCATGATGGGAAAGCGCCCCGGGGTGTAACCCGGCAGCGTGAGCACCACATCGTCCACGCCGTCCTTAACGCGGTCCACCAGCTGCGCAGGTGAGCCGCCACCGGTCATGGCCGGAAGAATCTGGCAACGCATCTTGTTGCCCGAGTCCTTGGCAATGGCTTCGCACCAGGGCTCGACCACGCGCTTGTGACCCATGGCCACGGTGGGCCACATGTGGTGAAGCTTGAGCACCACTTCCTGGGCCTGGGCCGAAGCCACGCCCGCCAATGTCAGCGCCGCCGCAGCGACCTGAACCATACGTACCTTGAAAGCCATCGTTGTCTCCTTTTAGGGGGGTTAAAAATCAAACCATTGCCGGCGTCTGCAGCCAGCGCAGCAAAGCCTGCGCCACATCTTGGGGCCGCTCCATCGGGGCCATATGGCCCGCCTCTTCAATAACCTCCAGCGTGGACTGCGCCAGCAGCGCCGCCATCGCTTCGTGTTGAGCCGGTGGCGACCAGATGTCCTGTGCGCCACACACCAGCCACACCCGTCCGGGCACGCGTTGCAACACTGTCGTTGCATCCGGGCGCGCCAGCAGCGCCTGAATCTGCGCCTCGAAATGCGCCGCATCGCGGCGCGCAAACATGCCCACAATCTCATCGAGCAAGGCCGTGTCCGACAAGCGCTGCGGGTGCACCATGCCTTGCACCCACACACGGGCCATGGCCTGCACGCCAGACTGTTGTGCAGTGGCCAGCAAGGCATAGCGCTTGTCCGCCTCGGCCTGGCCGGCTTCGCCGGGCGGGCAAGCCGCAAAACCCGTGTCCAGCAAGGCCAGGCGCTGCACCCGCTCGGGCGCCAGACGCCACATTTCCATGGCCACGCGCCCCCCCATCGAGTGGCCCGCCACATTCAGGGGTCCCGGGTAACGCTGCAAAATCTGCTCGGCCATCTGCGTCAGGCTGTGGGCGCGGCCATGGTCGGGCACCACGGCGCCCAGACCGGCAGGACCCATGTGGGTGCGCATGGCGTCCCACACCGTGTGGTCACACATCAGCCCCGGCACCAGCACCAACGTTGCGTTCATGGTCATGAAGGTTGTTTACAAATCGAGCGTCATGCGCGCGGTCTTGCTGCGCGAGCAGCAGGGCATGATCTGGTCACCCTGCTCCTGCTCTTCGGGCGTGAGGTAACTGTCCCAGTGATCGGGCGTGCCGCACAGCACTTTGGTGACACAGGTGCCGCAAATGCCTTCCGAACACGAAAACGGCATCTCCACACCCGCGTCCAGCAACGCCTGGAGCATGGTTTTGTCCGCAGGCACCTGCACCGTGATGCCGCGCCGCGCCAGCTGCACCTCGAAAGCCGCGCCGTCTTCAATCAAGGGGTTGTCCTGCGCGCTCATGCGGCCTCCTGTGTGTGTGTTTCCTGTGCCATGAGGCGGTCGATCACGCGGCGAGCCTGCACGCCGCCGGAGTCGATATTGAGCATCAACAATTTGCGCTCGGGCCAGCGCAGCAAATTGGCCTGCTGACGCTCGAGCATCTCCATGTCTTCACCAAAAATCGTGCCCTGGCCTTTGCGAATGCTGTCGGTCAGCGCCGCATCGTCGGGCTTGAAGTTGCGCGCCATGCCCCAGTGGTACCAGTGCGAGGTTTCAGTCTCGGGCGTGATGAAGTCCACCACCACGCTGTAGGCCTTCTTGTCAGCGGGTGCGTCAAAACCGCCATGGCCCTGCAACGCCACACCCACATCGATCATGATGTGGCTGGGCGGCGAAAAGCGGCAAATCTGCCAGCGGTCCACCTTGGCCTCGGGGTCCAGGCCATTGGCCTGCATCGCCATGCGCCAAAACGGCGGCGCTTGAATCCCGTCCATGTGCCGCTGCAGCACCACCTTGTCGCCATCGATTTTGGTCTCGCAAGGTGTCTCGTCAATCTCGGGCTGGCCAATGCTGGTGGCATGCACATAGGTCTCGTGCGTGAGGTCCATCAGGTTGTCGATCATCAGGCGGTAGTCGGCCTTGACGTGGTAGAGCCCACCACCATAAGCCCAGGCAGGATCGTCAAAAAAGCTGAACACCGGCATCTGCGCCTCGTCCGCCTTGGCCTGGTCGCCCGGCCAGACCCAGACAAAACCATAACGCTCCACCACCGCATAGCTTTTGACCGCTGGAAAGCCGCGCACGCGCTGGCCCGGCATGCTCACCACCTTACCCGTGCCGTCCATTTCCAGACCGTGGTAGCCACAGCGCAAAACTGACAGCTTCGGGTACAAATATTACCAAGAATCATGAAGGTGGCCGTTCCCTCCCCCCAGCATTCTCCCATATTCGGGCAATTGCCACTCTCACAAATGGTATGCATCGTTATCCATTCCTAGATTATTCAATACAACTAAGGCAGTAAATCAATCAGGGTATGCTATGTCTGCAACAGATCGACCTCATGTTTATTTGAGCGGAGGATATGATTTTGATTTAAGCC